>PLML01000131.1 GCA_003141525.1 Bacteroidales bacterium | reverse complement strand
CATACAATGACCAGACTAATGGCTTTGCCTTTGGAGTTTCTGCTGCAGGGGCACAATGGGATGGAATACAGGCTAATGGAGGTACAGTGAATCTGAACTGGGATATAAAATGGAGATCTGCTGTAAAAAATTATAAAGACCGCTGGGTAGCTGAATTTGCAATTCCATTCCGCAGCATACGATATAATGGCGGAGATAAAGAATGGGGAATAAACTTCAGCAGGCTGGATCTTAAAACCAATGAAAAATCAAGCTGGGCACCGATGCCAAGGCAGTTTGCAACTGCAGCTCTTGCCTTTACCGGTTCACTCGTATGGGATAAGCCGCTGCCCCCATCGGGACTGAGATTCTCCTTAATACCTTATATATCAGCAAAAACCACTCAAGACAAGGAGGCTGGAGAAGGATTCAAACGTGTTGCCAATGCAGGTATTGATGCAAAAGTTATAATATCTACTTCAATGAACCTTGATCTGACAGTCAATCCTGACTATTCCCAGGTTGAAGTTGACAATCAGGTGACAAACCTTGATCGTTTTGAACTATTTTTCCCTGAGAAGAGACAATTTTACCTTGAAAACAGTGATCTCTTTGCACAGCTGGGTAATGATAACCTGAGGCCTTTTTTCTCACGCAGGATAGGACTTGAAAGCCAGGTTCTGGCTGGAGCGAGATTAAGCGGAAAGATTGGAAACAACTGGAGGATCGGACTTATGAACATTCAAACCGGTCAAAATGATACTGTAGAGGCAGAAAATTTTACTGTTGCAGTTCTTCAGCGTCAGATATTCAACCATTCTAATATTACAGCTTTTATTGTAAACAAGCAGGTGATGAATCTGAGAAATGACTCAACCACGAGGTACAAATTCAACCGTGTTGCCGGGCTTGAATATAATCTTGCAAGTGCTGATAACCACTGGCTTGGGAAAGCATTTTACCATCAGTCTTTTTACCCCGGAGCATCAGGTAACGCTGCAGCATTGTCAGCCAATATAGCATATAGTACTCAATATTTAACAGCTACTCTGAACCAGTCATGGGTAGGAGCTGATTATCTTGCAGAAGTCGGATATATAAGAAGAAATGGGTACTATGAATTAAACCCGACTTTTCAGTACAAGTTCTTCCCGGCCTCCAGCAGGATAGCTGACCATGGACCGGCTTTTAAAATGGACATGTATTACGATCCCTCACTGAAACTGACTGACAGGATAACCCAGCTTCTTTACCAGGTTGAATGGATGAATAAAAGTATTTTGGTGGTTGATGGGATGGAGACATTTGTTAAACTGCAAACTCCTTTCGATCCAAGCAATACAGGGAGTGTCCCCCTTCCTGCAAATGATGAATTTAACTGGAAAGAAATGGGTATTTCTTTCACTTCAGATATCCGCAAACCACTCAATTGGCTGATCAGCAGCAGGTACGGAGGATTTTATAATGGCACAAAGTGGATGGTAGACGGAGAATTGTACTTCAGGGTTCAACCTTATGGAAGCCTGGCAGTTGTTACAACCTATAATAATATCTCAATGCCTTTACCCTATAAAAGTGCTCAATTTGTGCTTATCGGACCCAGACTTGATCTTACATTTACTGACAAGCTTTTCTTAACGAGTTTTGTACAATATAATAATCAGATCGATAATATTAATCTGAACCTTCGGTTCCAGTGGCGTTTTGCACCGGTATCGGACCTGTTTATAGTCTACACAGAGAACTCGTTTCCCGGAGATTCTAAAATAAAAAACAGAGGACTTGTACTGAAATTATCTTATTGGTTTAATTGACTTTAAATATCATTTAATCAGAAAGTCAAGAAGCGCCTCATCACCCAGAAATGCAACCAGATTATCATTTCTTTGAAGCTGACCCACTCCGGGAGGAGTGCCTGTGAATATCAGATCACCTGTCTTAAGTGTGAAAAATTTTGAGACATATTCTACAATCTCGTCAAAACCGAATATCATATCGGAAGTGTTGCTCTTCTGTACCACTTTATTGTTGATCTCAAGCCGGAAATCAAGATTTGGCATATCCTTTATGCCTGTTACGGGAATGAAGCGACCTACGGGTGCAGCTCCATCAAAGCATTTTGATATTTCCCACGGCATCCCTTCTGCTGCCAGACGGGTCTGGAGATCGCGGGCGGTAATATCAATTCCTAGAGTAATTTCATCAAAGTACCGGGGAGCAAATTTTGCAGAAATACCCTTCCCAAGCTTGCTGATCTTTATTACAACCTCGACTTCATAATGAATATTAGCCGAAAAATCAGGAAGGAAAAAAGGCTTATTATTTTTCAGGATTGATGAATCGGGTTTTAGAAATACTACTGGTTCAACAGGGATAGTCCATCCCATCTCCATGGCATGTTTCCTGTAGTTAAGCCCGATACAGATTATCTTCATTTTATCCCTGGGTTTTTCCGAAAGATCTTAACTTTATCTCAGTAAGCACTTTTTTTGTGTACAGAGGAAATTCTCCGTTCATCATCCAGGAATAATATGCCGGCTCCTCATTAAAAACAACTTCGACCGGTTTACCTTTATGCTTGCCAAAATTGAAAATTTCAACACCCTTTTCATCAAGTACTATTCTTCCGGCGAAATCAACATTACTGCCAAAAGAACTGAAATCGGCAAGCTTCTCAACATCATTTTCCAGATCTTTATACCTGTCGAGTTGTGATTTAAGAATCTCAAATGTGGCAGCAGTATCAGCTTTTGAACTGTGTGCATCTTCCAGTTCTTTTTTGCAGTAGAACTGATAAGCTGCAGATAATGTTCGCTGTTCCTTTTTATGGAAGATCACCTGAACATCAACATACCTTTTCTTTCTGAAACTAAAATCGATGTTCACCCTTAGAAATTCTTCTGCAAGAACAGGTATATCAAATTTAATTGCATTGTACCCGGCCAGATCGCACCCTTCCAGAAATGCAGAAAGATTCCTTGCTACCTCTTTAAATGTAGGTGATTTAGAAACGTCCTCATCTTTGATCCCATGTATAGCTGTACTTTTAGCAGGGATAGCCATTTCGGGATTTACCCTTGTAGTCAGCCATTGCTCTTTCCCGCTGGGACTTATTTTTAAGACTGATAGCTCCACGATCCGGTCAGTTGAAACATTGATCCCTGTCGTTTCAAGATCGATAAAAGCAATTGGACGTTTAAGATTAAGATTCAAAGGTCAGGCATTTATCATCATTGGCATAAGAAGCATCAGCAGATCTTCCGATTCATTATCTGAAATTACCGGCAGGAAGAGCCCGGCTCTTGTGGGATCGGCAAGTTCGATCATAACATCCTGAGATCCGATGTTTGACAGGATCTCCAGAAGGAAAACCGATTTGAAACCAATTTCAATCTCGTCTCCTTCATACTGGCATTTGATCCTTTCATATGCGGAGATTGAAAAATCAATATCCTGTGCCGAAACCATGACCTGGTTACCTTTAAGCTGAAGCTTCACCAGATTGCTTGCCTGATTTGAAAAAACAGAAACTCTCTTGAGCGTATTATAGAATTCTACTCTGTCAATTGTGATCTTACGCGGATTATTTTTTGGAATAACAGAATTGTAATTTGGATAGTTGCCCTCAACAAGCCGACAGACAACCTTGTAGTTGCTCAGGATAAAAAATGCATTTTTATCATCAAATTCAACTGATACGGGTCCCTCTTCTTTCGGTAAAATATTTTTAAGCAGAGAAGCCGGTTTCTTTGGCAGGATAAATGATGAATTATCATCCGCATGCGCGTCAGTTCTCTGGTACCTTACCAGTTTATGAGCATCGGAGGCAACAAATGTAATTTTGTCGGTTGATGCCTCTACAAAGATACCTCCCATAACAGGACGAAGCTCATCATCAGCAGTGGCAAACAGAGTCTTGCCTATACCTGCCAGAAGCACATCGGCATTAATCACAAATACAAATTTTTTATCCTTTTTGATGGAGGGCAAAGCAGGAAAGTCTATTCCATTTTGACCGACAACGTTGAATTTCCCATTTTCAGAGCTGATAACCACTGCCATGGTTTCCATATTGATATCAAA
>PLML01000067.1 GCA_003141525.1 Bacteroidales bacterium | reverse complement strand
CTGACCCACTTTATGAAGTTGTGAACCAGATGGCTATAGCATCAGCATTTGAGGACACACGTTTTACTCCACTCTCAAAAGAAGAATTCAATAAGATCAAAATAGAAATTTCGGTTCTGGGGCCATTAAAAAAGATCAAAAACATTTCCGAAATTGTTATGGGCAAGCATGGTATATATATAACGAAAGATTTCAAATCAGGCACAATGCTGCCACAGGTTGCTACAGGGAATCACTGGACTCTCGAGCAATTCCTGGGTTATACTTCGCGCGACAAAGCCGGTCTGGGATGGGAAGGATGGAAAAATGCTGACATTTACATCTATGAAGCAGTGGTGCTTAACGAAAACAAGAAATAATTTTGTGCCATGTCATCATTTCCGGTACTCATCTTTATTAGTAGTATTTCTTTTTGAAATATTGATATTCTTCTGTGGATACTCACAGAAAAATACGGATTCACTCAGGTCCGCCACTAATGCAGGTTTAAACTTATTGCCTGTACCACATAAGATATCTTTTTCGGGCAGGGATTTCCTATTAAATGATAATTGGATTCTGGAATCCGGAAGCAACCTTTCGACAGATAGTCCTCCCGTTCGAAGCCTGATATCGGGATTAAAAGAACGTGGCAATATAAAAATAAATTCAAGGACAAATCATAATAATAATCAACATCACCTGATCCGGTTGACTATAAGATCAGGTTCTGTGCCAATACCACGCGCTAATGACTCAACCTACGCTGCATTAATGGATCAGGCTTACCGGTTAAAATTGAATGCTTCTGAAATTTCCATCGATGCAAATGCCTCTGCCGGTCTGTTCTATGGAATTCAGACCCTTCTTCAATTATTGAGAATGGAAAATGGGAAGGTATTCCTGCCGGAAGGGGAGATCAATGACTGGCCTGATCTGGAATTACGAATGATTTATTGGGATTGTGCTCATCACCTGGAGCGGCTGGAAACATTTAAACGTATCATAAGACAAGCCGCTTATTTCAAAATCAATGCATTTGCGTTGAAACTTGAAGGACATTTCCAATTTGAAAGTGCTAAACCTATAGTTGAACCATATGCATTTACACCAGCTGAATACCAGGAATTGACGGATTATGCCAAAGATCATTTTATCAAGCTGATTCCATATTTAGACGCACCGGCACATGTTTCATTTATTTTAAAACATCCGGAATATATCAGCTTACGGGCTTTACCTAATTCAAATTATGAACTCAGTGTTACCAATCCAAAGACTTATGAGCTTTTATCCGGTATGTTTGATAACCTGATAGATGCCAACCAGGGTGGACAATATATCCTGCTTTCAACAGATGAGCCTTACTATGTTGGGAAAACAGAAAACGAGAAAGAGGCAGCTGAAGCTTTAGGGGGTAATGGAAAATTACTGGCTGATTTTATTACAAGAATCTCAAATAAACTGCATGAAAAAGGACGAACCGTTATATTTTGGGGAGAGTATCCGCTTACGGCATCTGATATAAATGCGTTGCCATCTCATTTAGTTACTGGAGAATACAACGAAAAATGGGCGACAGCTTTTAAACAGCACGGAATTCGCCAGATTATTTATACCTCAACACAGGGAGAAGAGCCACTTTTCCCAAACTATTATCCTTTGAGTGTGAATGATACGATGGTTCGTACAAAGGATGAGCCACAGCGACAAGACTTACCAAAAGGTCGGGTTGAAGGTCTGTTAAAAGAAATCTATCCGATTGTTGCCTATGGAAAATCAGACTTTTTGGGAGTTAATGTCGCTGCATGGAGTGATGCAGGTCTAAATCCTGAGACTTTCTGGCTGGGATACATCACAGGGACTGCAGCCGGATGGAACAAAACTCCACAAACAGCTCAGGAATTAACTGATCGGTTCTTTATATCTTTTTATGGAACCAAAATCTTTAAAATGAACCGGGTGTATCAATTGTTAAGTAATCAGGCTGAGTTCTGGAATAATAGCTGGGATTGGCAACCCTCAAAACTACGGACACCAATAATTGGTAATTCCGAAGGTATTTACGACATTCCTAAACCTGCCATGGATCAGACCTTGCCTATTTTACCAGTCCCTTCCGGCAGAGATCTATACTTAGACAAAGATTGGAGTGCTGATAATTTACAGCGTCTTCAATCAGCTGAAAGATTTTTAAAGGATAATGATGAACTTATTGACCTTTTACAACGTAATATCCGAAATGTTGATTATCAGCAATATAATTTAAAGATAATGCATTCTGTCGCTCTGCTTTGCAGACAAAATTTGAATATGCTAATTGATTTACAACGTATCGATAAATTTTTAAAACAATCATCAAATATTGCTTACACAAATCCTGCTGCTGCAATATCCCTCATTGATCAGGCCCTTAATCAGGTTACAGCAATCAGGGACCAGCGCAATGAAGTATTAAAATCGTTAATAACTTTATGGTATCAGGATTGGTATCCATGTGTAGCAGAGGCAAATGGACGTAAATATTTATTCCAGATTGATGATATTAAAGATCATCTTCCAGGCAGAACAGCAGATATGAGTTACTTAATATATCGAGAGATACATTATCCGTTAGGAAAATGGGCAGAAGAGGTCCTTAAGGTCAGAAATCAGTATGCCAAAGAAAATCACTTTAATCCACGGATGGATATACATGATTGGGAATACTATTAAGAATTGTAAAACAATTAAGATCAATGATTTGCTGGGTTTTGAGTTTTGTATGGTGACGGAAGCGGTGAGGGATTTTCTACGGATCTTTGAAATGTTAGCACGATCTGTAATCCTGACCGTCTGTAGTAGTTCCAAACCATTTATATCTGTATTTCGCTATCAGATCATAGACTGGATCTCTTATGAAGCCCGGAACTATAATAAATACATAAAGTAAAGGCCATAAGCCATCCAGGCATCTTAAAATGTGTAGTACTGCATTAGATTTTGTATAAATCTTTTCATCCTGAATTAATAACACCGATCCTTTATTTACATCTTTTTGGTTATAGCGGCTTAAATATTCTGACGCCTTCCCTGATTCAAGCGGTATGAAACAGAATATTTTTGTACTGTCATTTTTTGAAATAAAACGCACAACATTATTGCACAATTTGCAGGTCCCGTCGAAAAGAATAATATACATTCGCCCCCTTATTTTATCTTCTGCAATCCGATTATGCATAAAAAATAAATTCATAGCCTATCAATTTTATAAGCAAAGATATAATCGTTTTCAGATAATCCCTTAATAATATGAATACAGATTTCGATAGTAATTTTTAAATAAAAGTAACAAATATCAGGGTGATGTCATTCTTTTTCAGCAATTTCAGTTACTTTATTTACAAATGGCAGTGAAAATTTCCAGTCACAAATTATGATAGTAATTAGTTCCAATAATCAAAGAGGCTTTTGTTGTGTTTTATTGTTTTACACATCTAAATCATTAGTTCAGTATTTTATCAGGAAAGATTGACTTTAGCTAAAACAATCTTTAAATTTGGTATCAGATATGAAAAACCTTAGAATACCTGATTTTTTTAATTTTATCTCTTATTGATATAATTTGTTATAAATCTCTGTATTAATGTTATTAGGTTAGGTGCAAATAAGAAATATAGGATGGAACATGTTGATCTTTTGAAAATTTACCGGCAGATGTACAGAAGCCGGATGTTCGAGGAACACGTAGTTCAAATATGGAATGATGGTCTGATAACGGGCGAAATGCATTGCGGTATTGGAGAGGAAGCAATAAATGCCGGAATTGTGACCCAGTTGGTTGATGGTGATGCATTAGCTCTTGACCACAGGGGAACTTCTCCTTCCATCATTCGTGGGGTGGATCCAAAGAAATTGCTATGGGAATTCATGGGGCAGCAAGAAGGGATTTGTTCCGGGAATGGTGGCCATATGCATATATTCTCCAAATCGCATCTGCTTGCATCATCCGGTATTGTTGGTTCTTCTGGCCCTGCAGCTGCAGGCTTTGCTTTGGCAGCCCAACATTTAAGGCCGGGTAAAATAGCAGTTGCATTTTTTGGTGAGGGTGCAGTTAATGAAGGGATGCTTATGGAATCTTTTAATTTTGCATCAGTTCTGAAATTACCTGTGTTGTTCATATGTAAAGACAATGGAATTGCGATAACTACTTTTTCATCCGAAGTAACAGCAGGCAAATTGACAGACAGGGCTAAAGCATTTGATATGCCTGCACTGGAGTTAGACGGAACCGATGTGGAAATCGTTTGGCAAGCTGCTAATGAAGCCATTTCAAAAGCAAGATCAGGAGAAGGTCCCTCATTTATACTGGCAAAATGCAAGCATTTTCAAGGCCATTTTCTTGGTGATCCGTTATTAAGGATTGTAAGGAAGCCAATTAAAGAATTGAGGAAAATTACCCCGGGCCTTGTCAGGTCAACAACCAGGTTTAGCGGTGCTTCATTAAACGAGCGGATTGGGAGCTTAAAGGATGTGTTATCATTAATTGCCAGGACGGCAAAAGAGAGGTTTTCAGACAAAGATGATCCTTTGTCTTTATTACGGAAAAAGCTGGGAAATGAAACAAAAGAAATAGAGAAAATTGAACAAGATGTAAATCATGAAATGGATAATGTCGTTAAAGAAGTTTTAAAAGTTTATCTGGAAAATAATCAGGAATGAGAACTTTGAGTTTCGCAGATGCAATTGAAGATGCAATAGCTCAAGCTATGAGCGAAGATTCGAAAGTCATAATTATGGGAGAAGACGTACGCCTGCTTCGTGTAAATCTCTTTTCCCGGTTTGGTCAGAAAAGAGTCATCAACACACCAATCAGTGAGAGCGCATTCCTTGGTGCCGGAGTCAGTGCTGCTATGTCAGGACTAAGACCAATTGTTGAGATCATGCTGGTTGATTTCATAGGCGTACCAATGGATGCCCTTTTGAATCATGCTGCAAAAACGGAGTTTTTTTCAGGGAATAACTGGAAAGTTCCTTTGGTAGTTCGTGTTTCGTGTGGTGGTGGTTATGGTGACGGTGGACAGCACGAACAAACCCTGTGGGGATGGCTGGCCCATATCCCCGGATTGACAGTAGTTGTTCCGTCTAATCCCGCAGATGCCGGAGGGTTGATGTTAGCATCTATTCTTCACGACGGACCGGTTATTTATTTTGAACATAAATTATTAGCAGATTACTGGCGCGATTATTTAGGTAGCGGGGGAAGAAATCTCGATTATAATGTACCTGAAAACGGTGCGAATGGACCTGTTCCTGATAAATGGTCACCGATACCCTTTGGAAAAGCATCCATAATGAAATATGGGACAGATTTGACTATGGTAAGTNNTTGGTGTCCATCGTGCAATAGAGGCTGCTGAGTTATTGGAAACCAAAGGAATGTCAGCAGAAGTTCTGGATTTGAGAACTGTATCACCACTGGACAATTCTACAATTGGAAATTCAGTTGCAAAAACTGGCAGATTGCTGGTCATTGATGAAGACTATAAACAGTTTGGTCTTTCCGGGGAAATTGCAGCTTTAGTCCTGGAAAATTCGACACAATTTAAGTTTGGCAGGGTTTGTACTGAAAATACCATCCCCTATTCACATACCTTTGAAAATCAGGTTATTCCAGGAGCCCAGAAAATTGCAGAATCAGCTTTAAAGTTGCTAAAATAAATGGGGTTATCTATAAGTGTATAAAATGGAGGAGAATGGAATCCACAGACTCTGCACTATTCGCTTATTACAGATTCAGTTAAACGCACAGAGATAGGCAGAAATATTTCACCTCTGTACTTTGTTACTTCAGATGATCCATCTATCTTCTCTTCGTGTTATCTACTTTCGCACGATAATTCAGAGCCTGTTTTAATGATAAAACTGCCTTTTTTGAGTCAGCAATAGCCTNNTTTATATCCTCCGAAATCATCCGGTGCTTTTTCCAAATAATCTATTGCACTTTCAAGTTCTCTGATTGCGTTCTCAACTTTGGGGTGCTTAACAGCTTCTGTTTTCCTGTTCTGCTGTACAAAAACAAAAGCTGTTGTGATAACAAATACAACTGCTAACAAAATGGTAACAAGCTTTTTCATGGTTTTTACTTTTTAATTAAACTTACTGGTTCTTATATGGTTCACAAAAACACTTCACTAAAACAAAACCCTGAAATCATAAATATGTTCAATTGTAACCAAGATTTACTCAATAATTATTTAATAGGTTACTATCAAAATGTCTTTATATTTGTTACTTATATCTTTGAAGTTAATTGTTAAATATTCATATTATGAACCCAAATAAAATCAGAGAATTTGCTGCATCTTTTCAAAAAAGCAGAATATTATTAAGCAGTTTTGAGCTTGATATATTTACGAATATTGATGAATCCGGTACAACAGGCAATCAAATTGCAAATAAATTGCATTTAGATGAACATGCCTGCGAACGTCTTTTGAATGCACTGGTATCTTTAGGCTTTCTTACAAAGCGAAACCATTTGTTCTTTAATACCGAAGAAAGTTATACTTTTCTATCGAGCAAAAGCACAAATTATTTAGGAGGTCTGATGCATACAAACCATCTCTGGAATACATGGAGCAACCTTACCAGGGTTGTAAAAACAGGTATCTCAGCTCATTCTTCAGAAATTAATGAAAGAGGAGACGAATGGCTTTTTGCTTTTATAAATGCAATGCATGACAGGGCAAAAAAACAGGCTCCGGAACAGTTAGCAAAAATTGATCTATCCGGGATAAAATCTAGTCTGGATGTTGGCGGTGGGTCCGGTGCATATTCTATGGAATTTGTTTCTATAAAGCCTGAAATTGAAGCAACTGTTTTTGATTTGCCAAATGTTATACCTATAACAAAAAAAATTATTGAAAAAGAAGGTTTTTCAGGTAAAATAAAAACTCATACAGGCGATTACACAACAGATGATTTACCTAAAGGATTCGATCTGGTGTTTTTGTCAGCCATTATTCACAGTAATTCATTAGGGATAAACCAGGATTTAATAAAAAAATGTTTTAACTCTTTGAATAAAAAAGGTAAAATAGTAATTCAGGACTGGATCATGAATAATGACAGAACACAACCAACATCCGGAGCGATTTTTGCAATAAATATGCTTGTGGGAACTGAAGCCGGAGATTGCTTTACAGAACAGGAAGTTACAGAAATGTTAAATGCCGCAGGCTTTGAAAATATTACAAGAATAGAATTTGAAACAGGTTTAAGTCAGATAATTGCTCAAAAGATCTAAGCTAAACTTATAATAATTAATTAAGCTATTTTTGTTCTAATGATAACTATAATCGACTATAAAACCGGTAATTTAGGTTCCATCCAAAACATTTTAAAAAGAATAGGGGAAGATTCGGTCATTACATCAGATAAAAGTGAAATAGCCCGGGCGACAAAACTAATATTACCCGGAGTCGGAACTTTTGATACAGGAATGAGGAATTTAAATGAACTGGATCTGGTTGAAATATTGAATAAAAAGGTTATTCTTGAAAAAATACCGGTTCTTGGAATATGCCTGGGAATGCAATTATTATCCAAAGGGAGCGAGGAAGGATTACTTCCCGGATTGGGTTGGATAGATGCTGAAACAGTTCGTTTCAGATTTGAACACGGAACGGAGTATAAAACCCCTCATATGGGTTGGAACTTCATAAAACAGCATAAAGCCGGCGGATTGTTTAACAATATGTATCCTGATGCCAGATTCTATTTCGTTCATTCTTATTTTTTCAGGGCAAATGATCCGGAAGATATTTTAACCTCAACTACTTATGAGGTAGAATTTACTTCAGCTGTTGAAAGGGGAAATATCCTGGGTGTTCAGTTCCATCCCGAAAAAAGTCATAAATTCGGAATGAAGCTTTTAAAAAATTTTGTTGACTCTTACTAATATGAAGATAAAGAGGCTTATTCCTTGTTTGTTACTGAGAAACAATGGCTTGGTGAAGACAGTAAAATTTAAGGAATCAACTTATATTGGAGATCCGATAAACACCATTAAAATATTCAATGAAAAGGAGGTGGATGAGCTTTTCTTCCTTGATATTGATGCTACCAGGTTAAAAAGAGAGCCTCCTTATGAATTAATTCAAAATATTGCAAGTGAATGCTTTATGCCCTTTGCATATGGAGGAGGAATTAATTCATTAGAACAGATAGAAAGGCTTATTAAATCCGGATCTGAAAAAGTAATTATTAATACCCATGCATATCTGGAAAATAACTTCCTCAAAGAAGCTGTTCATCAATTCGGAAGTTCAACAATTGCAGTTTCAATGGATGTTAAAAAGGAATTTCTCAGGGGGAATATTGTTTATGTTAAAGGCGGTACACAGAGCACAGGCATAAATCCTGTTGATTACGCCAAAAAAGTCGAAAGTGATGGCGCCGGTGAAATTATGATCAATTCAATCGACAGGGACGGAGTCATGGAAGGATATGATATTGAATTAATTAAAAGTATTTCGGGCTCAGTAAGGATTCCGGTAATTGCTTGTGGCGGAGCAGGCAGTCTGAACGATTTCAGTTTAGCAGTGAAACATGGCGGGGCTTCTGCAGTAGCAGCCGGAAGCTTTTTTGTCTTTCATGGAAAAAGACGTGCAGTACTGATAACCTATCCATCATATTCTGAAATATCAGAATTATTTAACTGACCTTATGGCAGCAAGGACATATCAGATATGCAACCGTTGTATTATGGATACTTCTGACCCGGAGATTAAGTTTGACTATCTGGGGAATTGTAACCACTGCAATTCTGCCCTTGATCAGGCCCAAAAAAATTGGTTCCCGGATAAGAATGGCGAAAAGTTACTGGATGATATTATCGAAAGAATCAAGTACGAAGGAAGGAGTAAGGAATTTGATTGTATTATTGGTCTGAGCGGCGGTGTCGACAGTTCCTACCTGGCTTATCTTGCTGTTAACAAGGGATTACGACCTCTGGTTGTTCATGTTGACTGCGGCTGGAATTCGGAACAGGCAGTGAAAAACATTGAAAGTGTGGTAAAAAAACTCAATATTGAGCTGCACACTTTTGTTGTAAACTGGGAAGATATGAAGGATCTGCAGAGGGCATTTTTTAAGGCAAGCCTGCCGGATCAGGATATCCCGCAGGATCACGCAATTTTTGCTGCATTGTACAATTTCGCTGACAAAAATAATATTAAGTATGTGCTTAACGGATTGAATTTTGCTACAGAATCAATTATGCCTGAAAATTGGGGATACCAGGCTATGGATTACAGGCATCTGAAATCGATTCATAAAAAGTTCGGAGCGAAAAAAATAAGAGATTATCCACATATTAATTTCTTTCAGCGATATATTTATTATACTCTTATTAAAAGGATGAAGATTATCAACCCTTTAAATTATATCGATTACAGGAAAGATGAAGTAATAGAAACAATGAAACGAGAGCTGGGATGGCAGTATTATGGAGGGAAACATTATGAATCGAGATTTACTAAATTCTTTCAGAGTTATTATTTACCTGTTAAGTTTAATTTTGATAAACGGAGAGCTCATCTGTCCAGCCTTATAATTTCAGGGCAAATCTCAAGAGTTGAGGCACTTGATATGATGAAAGAAAATGTTTATTCTGAAAAAGAAATAGGAAGCGACCTGGAATTTATAGCTAAAAAGCTGGACTGGTCACCACAGGAGTTTAAAAAAATAATTGATCTTCCACCAAAGCGACATCAGGATTTTCCAACTAATGAGAATCTGTTCAAATTTGGAATGAAGTCAAAAAACTATTTCAAAAATATTTTCAATTAGTCGTTCAAAAACTTCCTGAAATACTTTTAAAAGGCTGTTAAAGATCCTTTATGAACCTTAGTGATAACCTTTGTGCCCCTTTGCGGTAAAACCTAATTCATTTAACCACAAACCTGCTTGCCGGTAGGCAGGGTAGGCAGGGGATCACGAAGTAAAACTCAAAATAGCACAAAGGGAAAGAATGCCAACTAAAACCCATTAAGTTTCATTTTAGCTGTCGGAATCAGCAGCAAAAATCCTAAAACAATAAGGATCAAGAGTATTGGCATTGTCCATTATTGATTTTATTGTTTATTTCTCTACAGGAAGCATTTTTTTCATACTTTTATCTGTCCGTTTTTATAATTAATTTTTAGGCTCATACAGTAGTATAACATGAAAGTTTCAGGTTTTACTTTTATCCGTAATGCAACTAAATTTGATTATCCTGTTGTTGAGGCAATTAAATCAGTATTACCCGTTTGTGATAATTTTATTGTGGCAGTTGGCAATTCAGATGATAATACACTTGAACTCATTAAAAGCATTGATGAACAAAAGATCAGGATAATCGAAACTACATGGGATGATTCGTATGAAATGAAAATTGGAGGAAAGGTTTTTGCATTGGAAACGGATAAAGCATTTCAGGCGATTCCGATGGACTCCGACTGGGCTTTCTATATTCAGGGTGATGAAGTGGTACACGAAAGATATCTGGGGAAGATTTATTCGTCAATGGAAAGATGGAAAGACGATAAAATGGTTGATGGTTTGTTATTTAATTATATGCACTTTTATGGTTCTTATGATTATATCGGCGTTTCACCCAAATGGTATGGCCATGAGATAAGGGTAATCAAAAACAATAAATCTTTCTACTCCTTCAGAGATGCCCAGGGTTTCAGAAAATACAAAAACCAAAAACTAAATGTTAAACCGGTCGATGCATATATTTATCATTATGGCTGGGTAAAAGAGCCGGGAACGATGATGAAAAAAGCGATTAATGCAAATACCTTTTACCTGGATAAAAACTTCACTAAAAGAATGAAATCCATTAACATAAATGGGAATAAAGAATTTGACTACTCTTCGATAGATTCATTAAGTCTGTTTACAGAAACACATCCGAAAGTGATGGAGGAGAGGATCAAACGCAAAAACTGGAATTTCGAGCATGACATTTCATTCAACAGGTTATCATTAAGATACAGAGGCAAAATCTTTATAAAAAAATATCTCGGCATCAATACCTACTATGAAAACTATCGGCTGATCTGATCAGGTTTGATGCTGCTGAATTGATAAATATATCCTGCAACTATCAGGTATTGCGCAACAATATAAGTTGACATTATCACGATTCCTGATGATGCAAATGGATGGCTGAATTTATTGACAGCTATTACAGAGTCGGAAATGACAAACAGTATTGCTCCAGTCAGAACCAGGTAGTAGCTGCCCCTGTCAACCTTTTCTTTCCTGTTTATTGCTCCTGTGAGCATAGTAAGTATGACAATTGCATAAAGCATGACAGGCAGCCTCATGTCAGCCAGGTCAGGGTACAGATAGAACACAAGAATTACACCATATATTATCACGGGCAACAAAAGGTAAATACGATTACTCAGGATGGAATTTTTACCCGGAGTAATAAAGAATATGGTAAGATACATTATATGTGTCAGAAGGAAACAGACTAATCCGAGGAGAAACATATTCCCGTTATTTTTTGAGAACTCAAGAACCACATCTCCGGCCCATGAGAAGAAAAGGCCCATGAACATTAGAGCGTGTAACCGGTGTTTGAGAGGATTTAATTTTTTCAAAAATAAAATCATAAGCATAGGCATGATAAGTGCTTTGACAATTAACTCCGGGTAGAATGATGACTGGTTCTGAAGAATGATCGACATAATGCCTATTAGAAAATAGAGTCCGGATATTCCTGGTTTTTTCATAGTATGTGAGTAAGTCTTATACCATAATTAAATGAATTTTAATTTCGCAGCAAACCTTAAATTTATTAAATAATTGAAACACTGAAAAATGGATAAATTGTATTTGTGATTCAATAAAGATTAATTATACCTTGAAATTTAATTGTTAACACAAATATTGCGGTGCGCTGCACCTTCGATCTCCAGGGGAAATCATTATCTATAAATATTATGGTGCTCTGCACCTTTCTCGGTTAATATTAAGGTGCCAGCAACTTTTTGGGTTTAAATTGTGGTTAACAGCTCTTTTTTGGGCCGATATTGAATTGCACCTAAATAACCCGAATTGAAGCTCTTCGCAGCAAGCTACGAAGAATCTTCGATCCCCTAATGTAAATTCTTAATGCTCGCTGACTCCGCAGCAAGCAANNGCAGCAGAGCTGCGAAATATTTATAGAAATATAGTTAGTAAAAAAAATTTAAGGTGCAGAGCACCGGGATATTATTCCTGAAATTATGTCTCTTCTGACAGTTTCTTAGTATATTTCCAGTTATAAAGTGAAAATTGAATTCCAATATAAACTATAATAAAATGAAGAAATATTCTTTATTTTCAGCGAGCCTCATATTGATTATTTCCTGCAATCATCAAAAGCAAGTAACAGATACAGAATCAGCTCTTTCTGAAAAATTCAAAGTTGAAGGAAAGAAGGTAATCGTCTATACGACTGCTGATAGCACCAACTACAGACTGACAGTTACAGATACCCTTAAATTTAAGGAACTTATTCAGCCAGTTGAAGCCCAGGTTTGCGTATTTACGAATCCCGATATAACATTTCAGACATTCCTGGGAATAGGAGGGGCATTAACCGATGCTTCTGCTGAAACCTTTTCAAAAATGCCGAAAGAGAAACAGGCAGAATTGTTGCAGGCATACTATGATACTAAAAAAGGAATAGGTTACACTCTGGCCAGGACCAGCATAAACAGTTGCGATTTTTCGAGTGAAAGCTATACTTACGTCACTGATGGTGATAAGGAACTTAGGTCTTTCAAAATTGACCATGATATGCAATTCCGGATTCCGTTTATTAAAAAAGCAATTGCTGCTGCTGGCGGCAAACTGACATTGCTTGTCAGCCCATGGAGTCCTCCGGGATATATGAAGGACAACAATGATATGTTGCATGGAGGCAAATTAAAACCTGAGTATTATCAGACCTGGGCTGACTATTATGCGAAGTTTATAAAAGCATATGAAAAAGCCGGAATACCTGTATGGGGCATGACAATTCAGAATGAACCTATGGCAATTCAAAAGTGGGAATCCTGCATATATACTGCTGATGATGAACGTGATTTCCTTAAAAATTATCTGGGTCCGACAATTCAGAAAGCAGGATTGGGGGATAAAAAAATAATTGTATGGGATCATAACCGTGACCTGATGGTCCAGAGGGCTGATGTTATTTTTAGGGATCCGGAAGCTTCAAAATATGCATGGGGAATGGGATTTCACTGGTACGAAAGCTGGAGCGGAGGAGATAAAATGTTTGATAATGTCAAACTTGTTCATGAGGCCTATCCGGATAAAAACCTGATGTTTACAGAAGGATGCCCTGAAAGTTTCAATGAAGCTATGTACAATTACTGGGGACTGGGGGAAACGTATGGACGCTCGATGATAAATGATTTTAATAATGGAACTGTAGGCTGGATAGATTGGAACATTTTACTGGATGAGAACGGAGGCCCTAACCATGTTCGGAATTTTTGTTTCGCCCCGATACACGGGAACACGAAAACAGGAGAGCTGATATATACAAATTCATATTATTATATAGGCCATTTCTCAAAGTTTGTGCGACCCGGTGCAAAACGGATAATAAGCTCTGCAAGCCGCAGCCAGTTGCTGACAACGGCATTTATTAACGATGATGGTAAAATAGCAGTGATTGTTATGAATCAGAGCAATCTTAAAATTACATATAATCTGTGTATCGGTCATAATGCGGCTGAGGTTAAAATCCTGCCGCATTCAATCCAGACTCTGGTTTTAATTTAATTTCTTTATCCCCATATTATAAAGCGTAAAGCTGAATAAATCAGTGTACTGTTCAATAGATTTACTTACTGGAGTTCCGGCACCATGTCCGGCATTCGTTTCAATCCTGATAAGTACAGGATTATTTCCTGCCTGTTTATCCTGTAATTGTGAAGCGAATTTGAATGAATGGGCAGGAACAACTCTGTCGTCATGGTCTCCGGTAGTGATAAGTGTTGCTGGATATTTTATGCCCTCTTTCACATTCTGAACAGGTGAGTATTTATAAATGTATTCAAACATCTCCTTGCTATCCTCAGATGTGCCAAAGTCAAATGCCCATCCTGCCCCAGCTGTAAAAGTATGATAGCGAAGCATATCCATCACACCTACAGCCGGAAGAGCAACCTTCATAAGGTCAGGACGCTGAGTCATTACAGCTCCGACAAGCAGACCCCCGTTTGATCCGCCTCTTATTGCAAGAAAATCAGATGAAGTATATTTTTTTTCGATAAGATATTCACCTGCAGCAATGAAATCATCAAATACATTCTGTTTATGCATTTTTGTACCCGCCAGGTGCCATTTCTCACCATATTCACCGCCCCCCCTGATATTTGCGACAGCGTATATGCCACCCGTTTCAAGCCATAATGCAACAGGTATGCTGAAACCTGGTGTTTCACTGATATTGAATCCGCCATATCCGTAAAGAATTGTCGGATTCTTACCGTTAAGCTGCGCTCCTTTCCTGCTGGTGATTATCATAGGTATCCGAGTTCCATCCTTCGAGTTATAGAATATCTGTACCGATTGATAATCGTCCCCGTTAAATGCTACAACAGGTTTTTTGTATACTTCTGAATTACCTGTTTTAGGATCCAGCTTATAGATAGTAGCTGGTGTTACATAATTTGTAAACGAAAAGTATACTTCCTTATCCTTCCTTTTGGCACCAAATCCAGCTGCAGTTCCTATTCCGGGTAAAATAATATCACGTATGAGAGTACCATTTCTGTCGTATTGTTTTACTTTTGATATGGCATCAATCATGTAATGTGCGAAGATATATCCTGAGCCTGCTGCAGCTTCAAGAACGTTTTCTGTTTCAGGTATCAGGTCAACCCAGTTTTCAACTCCTGGTTTTTCTGCATCAACACTCACAACTCTTTTTTTAGGTGCATTAAGGTTGGTCAAAATGTAGAGTTTCGACCCATCATTATCAAGAACTGAATGATCATTATCGAAATTGGCAACAATAACCGTGAACTTACTACCCGGTTTCTTCAGATCTTTGATATATAGTTCATTGCCTGTTGTAGATACTGATGCAGTCACTACCAGATATCTTCCGTCTTCAGTCACAGTTCCGCCCACATATCTTCTTACAATATCAGATCCAAATATGACTTTGTCTTCTGTCTGTTTTGTACCCAGCTTGTGAAAATAGAGTTTATGGTGATCGGTCTTTGCCGAAAGCTCACTTCCTTTTGGTTTGTCATAGCTGGAATAATAGAATCCTTCATTAGCCTGCCATGAAAGACCGCTGAACTTTATATCTTTTAATGTGTCACCTATGATCTCTTTAGTCTCAGCATCCAGTACAATTACCTTCCGCCAGTCGGACCCCCCTTCAGAAATTGAATAAGCAACCTTACTGCCATCTTTTGTAAATTCCATTTCCCCCAGAGATGTTGTTCCGTCAGAGGAAAACTTATTCGGATCGAGAAAGATTTCAGGATCGCCATTGCTTTTCTGCCGGTAAATGACAAACTGGTTCTGCAGCCCGTTATTCCTGGAATAGTAAGTATATGCACCTTCCTTATGAGGAGCCGTATATTTCTCGTAATTCCACATTTTCTCAAGTCGCGATTTTATTTCTTTCCTGTATGGAATCGTTTCAAGATAACCAAAAGTGACTTTATTCTGCTCTTTTACCCAGCCAGCAGTCTCTGCAGATTTGTCGTCTTCAAGCCAACGGTATGGATCAGGAACNNGTTACATGAGATCAGAATTGCCATTACAATTATTGTCAGGAGTTGGTTTTTCATAAAAGTTTATTATAAATTCATTTACAGCGAGAGTCTATAAATCAGACTTAATATTCAAAAGTAATTAATTGTTTAATTTCTCAGCTGAAAAATCCTTTATAATTTATAATTTTAGGTTTAATTGAAAATTTGAATTAAAATTATATAAGATGAAAAGACTTGCCATATCACTTTTAATTATTTTCTTTCTTTCATTTATTATTACAGCCCAGAATAAATTTAACGGGCTCGATATGAACCTGGGAAATCTTTACAGGTTATCCGATGCAAAAACCCGTTCAATAAGTCCCGAAAACATTTCAGGTGAAAAAGGGAAAGGCGGAATGGCAGATCCTGCTGACCGAGACAAATCTAATGTTGCCAATGCATCAGGTGCTGCCCGCGATCTTGGTCAGGGATGGAAAGTAAATCCGTATGTAAGAATTAAGCCGGGAGAAACTTTTAAAATGGCAGAGATTGAAGGCCCTGGAGCCATACAGCACATCTGGATGACTCCTACCGGAAACTGGAGATTCTCAATACTACGGATCTATTGGGATGATGAAACTGAACCATCCGTGGAATGTCCCGTCGGCGATTTTTTTGGAATGGGATGGAATAGATATTCTCCCCTCGTTTCGTCAGCCATATGTGTCAACCCGGGAAGTGCTTTTAATTCATACTGGGTGATGCCGTTCCGGAAAAAGTGCAGGATAACGATGGAAAACATAAACGAAGCAGATGAAATGACGCTCTTTTACCAGATCGATTATACATTAACTGAAGTGCCTGCCGATGCGGGATATTTTCATGCCCAGTTCCGCAGGGCAAATCCTGATGAGCCATCTGTTTATACAATTATTGATGGGATAAAAGGTAAGGGTCAATATATTGGAGTTTACATTGCCCTGGGAGTTAGTAATAATGGCTGGTGGGGAGAAGGCGAGATGAAGTTTTACATCGATGGCGACAGCAAATTCCCAACTATATGTGGAACCGGCACAGAAGATTATTTCTGCGGTTCCTATGATTTTGATACGAGGAAGAAGAATGCTGAAGGTATTGAGGAAACTGCCTATACGGAATTTTGTACTCCCTATTCCGGGTTGCATCAGGTTATTCGTGGCGATGGGCATTACAATATAATGCAACGATTTGGTCTTTACAGATGGCATATTATCGATCCAATTCGATTTGAATCAGATCTTAAAATCACGATTCAGGATCTCGGCTGGCATTTGGGAGGAAGATACCTGAAACAAAGATCAGATATTGCTTCTACCTGTTTCTGGTATCAGACAGAACCTCATGCTAAATTTCCTAAACTTCCTGATTGGCAGAAACTAGAAGTGAATTAACTTTTCCAGCTAAGAACTTTCCAGCCTCTTTTTATTGCTGTTTTTTTAAGCTTTTTGTCTGGATTAACACAAACGGGATTACCAACAATATTGAGGGCAGGCAGGTCCGAAATAGAATCGCTATAAAACCAGGCATTTGATGGCGGGCTGTTGTTTTTTTCACAATAGGCCCGTAACCTTATCGACTTTTCTTCACCATAGCAGATATGACCAATGGGTCGACCGGTCAGATATCCGTCCTTAACTTCAAGCTCGGAACAGATGATATCATCAATATTGAGATTTTTAGCCATTTCCTGGCAGATAGCGATTAAGGCCGAAGATAGGATCACAACTTTGGCATTTTTAACTTTATGGAATTCTATTTCAGCTCTAACTTCTTTATAAACAGACGGAAGCAGTACCTCGTGGAAAACCTCTGAACACATTTCAACCATAGAGTTTTGAGGAATACCCTTTACCCAACTTATCATTTTATCAATAATTTTCGCCGGATCTTTGAGTTTAAACCGGAAATCAAAGGAAAGAATTATTGCTTTTATGAGATCGATGCGTGTCAGAAGGCCTTTTCTGTAAGCTCCTCTGGCTAAAGCTTTCCCACTTATTGCTTTAGTTATCGTCAGATCAAGGTCAAAGAATGCAATATAGTTTATCGGGCTGTTTCTATCTTTTGAAAAAATGGTTTCCATCAGGATTGTACATTATTTTTAACGCCAGGGGCAAAAGCGTCACATCAAATTTGTCTGAAAAGTTCAGTTCCCCGTCCAAATGAAAAGGGACTACTTCCGGAAATTCAAGATTAATTCCTTTTGTTTGATAATAATTGACTCTCCTGTCAAGTATATGTTTTCCTTCAGGCACTTTAAGCAGGATCGAAAATCTTTCAAAAAGAGATAATTTCTTAATCATGCAAACATCTAATAATCCGTCATTTGCAACAGCCTTTGGAGTCAGGTAGAATCCACCGGCGAACCTTCTGCCAATTGCTATAGTGTTAATAAAGCAATCAGTTTCATGTCTGCCTGTCCCGGTGATAACAGTCATTTTTTTTTCTCTGAAGAACAGGAGTGTCTTGACAATATGCCAGATATATTTATATTTACTTCCTCTTTTCACTTTTCCCGGTTCTGTATAATTCTCAGCTGCCACTTGTGCATCAAATCCCAACCCCATGCCATTAAGAAATATCATTCCATTACACGATCCGGCATCCATTTTAATCACGTTTCTGTTAAAAAAGATATCCCACTCCCTGTCTCCAAACCGGTTGGGGAAACCCAGAATCTGGATGAAATCATTTCCTGTTCCGGCAGGAATTATCCCGGTTGTAACATCTTTCTTTTCAATCAGTGGCCGGCACATTTCATTAAAGGTCCCGTCACCGCCTACCGCAATAATATTCCTGAATCCTCTTTTGAAGTATTGCTCTGACAATTCACTGGCATGACCGCTTCTTTCAGTAAAAACAATTTCAGCGTCAACATTATGTTTTTGTATCATTTCCCTGAGCTTTGGAACAATTGATCTTGCAAAACCATTCCCCGCTATCGGGTTAACTATAAAAACCCACTCTTTTTTTACGTTATTCATGTCAGAACTTTTCAATATTTTGGAAGTTTTAATGATCTATAATCCTATTGGATTTCAGCCTTCATATTTTAATGATAAGCAGATTCAATAACAGTTTTAACTGTCTCTATTATTTCAGAGTCATTTTTCCCTATTAATTCTTCTCTTTTGATGGGTTTATGAATGACTACATCAAGTTTTGAATCGAAGTTAATATAAAACCTGTTCTTTGGTTTTAATTTATAGAATCCGTTAAGAGTTACCGGTAATATTTCAATATCTCTGGTCCTGAAAAGGTAAATGAATCCTCTATAGAATTGGTTGATTTTCCCGTTAAGTGTTCTTGTTCCTTCAGGAAAGATTGCAACTGATTGATATTTAGATTTATGAATAAGCTGATCAATCATCTGTTTTGTGTTTCTATAGCTTGGTTCTTTAAAGGGGACGTAGTCCATTATTTTCAATAAGCTGCTAAAAAGAGGAACTTTAAGTAGCCGTTCATGTCCAAACCACGATATTCCGGGATAAAATGAGGTAATTGCGACAATATCAAAGAGACTGGCATGATTAGCTACCAGAATATACCTTTCTCCTTTTTTAATGTTTTCTTTTCCATAAATCCGGAATTTTTTCCCCATAATCATGAAAACTGATTTTGCCCACATCTGAAAGAGAAAACGGATCGGTTTTTTCAAATGGAATAAGGTGAGAATTAAAACAATAAATACTCCAATTGCAGTGTAGCAGTAGAGAATACCAAATAATAGAATCGAAAGGACTGCGTAAAGTCGTGAACGCATTGTATATGAATATTTCTTCCCGGCTGAAAAATAACTATTTTTTTTATTTAAATATAATCTGTACCGATATTCACTCTTTTTCATAATTTTATAAGGTTACCAGCTTAATAAGTCAGTTTCTCAATCTAGTATACACTTTTTGTGCATGAAAAATAAAAAAGGACTTACCCGTCGCAAATTTATCACTAGTACCGCACTTGCCGGTATCGGGACAATCGGCTCTGCAAATCTTTTAACTTCCTGTGCAGGGAAAAGCACCGAAACTGAAAGTAAAAAACAAGCAGACAGACATAAATATAATGCTTATTATTCCGGTAAGTATCTTGATCGAATTGCATTTCCAATAGGCGGAATCGGCGCTGGTATGTTCTGTTTGGAAGGTACCGGAGGCATATCTCATATGTCAATTCATAACCGGCCGGAGGTTTTTAATGAGCCCTGCATGTTTGCCGCAATATCGGTGAAAGGATTGAGAAATGGAACAAAAGTTCTGGAAGGTCAGGTTCCCGACTGGAAGAAATTCGGACAGCCTGATTCCGCAAACGGCTCAGGAGGGACAAGTTATGGTTTTCCACGGTTCCGGAATGCAAAATTTACAGCCAGGTTCCCGTTTGCCACAATAGAGTTACAGGATGATGAGATCCCTCTGCATGTTCAGGTTACGGGGTGGAGTCCGTTCATCCCGACTGATGATGACAACTCAAGTCTTCCTGTCGGAGCTTTTGAATATTCATTCAGAAATACCGCTGCCAAAAAGATTGAAGCTCTGTTTTCATATAATTCCAGGAATTTTATGAGCCAGACAAATGGCGTCAATAAAATTAGAGCTGTCTCAAATGGATTTATCCTTTCTGATGAAGGGGCAAAGGATAAGCTTGAAACCAAAGGAGATTTTGCAGTTTTTACAGATGAACCGGATACAATAGTAGATCATTGCTGGTTCAGAGGCGGATGGTGGGATCCGCTTACTATTACCTGGGAGACAATTATTAAAGCGGAAGCCCGACGGAAAGATCCTGTTGAAAAAGGAGCACCGGGTGCTTCATTATACATTCCTCTGACATTGAAACCCGGTGAAACCAAGGTTATTAAACTTATGATGGCATGGTATGTTCCTGATACAGATCTTAAGTACGGAAAGGATCCTGAAAAGAAAGTTGAGGAGAATTGCACTGACAAGAATTTTTCCTGTAAGGATCCCTTCTATAAACCATGGTATTCTGGAAAATTTAATAGGATAGAAGAAGTTGTTAATTACTGGAAAACAAACTACAATGATCTCCTTAATAAATCCGGATTATTTAGAGATTCTTTCTATAAAGCCACACTCCCGGATGAAGTTATTGAGGCGATAGCTGCCAACCTGGCAATACTTAAATCGCCGACCGTATTAAGACAACCTGACGGGAAATTATGGTGTTGGGAAGGATGCGGCGATAATTCCGGTTGCTGTGCCGGTTCCTGTACTCATGTGTGGAATTATGCCCAGGCAATACCACACCTCTTTCCAAAACTTGAACGTACACTGCGTGAGACTGAGTTCTTCCCAAGTCAGGACAAGGAGGGTCATCAGACATTCAGGTCAGCATTGCCAATACGACCTGTTGCAACTGACTTTTATGCAGCGTCTGACGGGCAATTGGGCGGAATAATGAAAATATACCGCGATTGGAGAATATGCGGAGACAGGCAGTGGATGAAAAAGATGTACCGGCATGTAACTGAAAGTATGGATTATTGTATCCATACATGGGACCCAAGATCGACAGGGACGCTCGAGGAACCCCATCATAATACATATGATATAGAATTCTGGGGTCCTGATGGTATGTGTACTGGTTTTTATCTCGGAGCATTAAAAGCCATAAGTGAGATGGGGAAATTTCTTGGAGAAGATGTAGAAAAATATCAATCCATTTATGAGAAAGGCAAAAAGGCGCTGGAGACAGACCTGTACGATGGCGAGTACTTTATTCAGAAAATTCAATGGAAGGGTTTAAATGCACCCGATCCGGTTGCAGCATCCAAAGGCGCCTGGAATTCTGACTATTCAGATGAGGCAAAGGAATTATTGCAGAAAGAGGGACCGAAATATCAATATGGAAAGGGATGCCTGTCAGACGGAGTCCTAGGTGTTTGGATAGCAGAGGTATGTGGTTTGAAGAATGTTGTTGATCCCGTAAAGGTCGCCAGCCATCTTAACTCTGTCTATAAATACAATTTCAAATCTGATCTCACTGACCACTCAAATCCACAGCGACCTTCATATGCGCTTGGAAAGGAAGGAGGGCTTCTTCTTTGCACATGGCCCAAAGGGGAGATGCTTTCCCTGCCTTTCGTTTATAGTAATGAAGTTTGGACCGGCATAGAATATCAGGTAGCATCACACCTGATGATTATAGGTGAAACAGAGAAAGCTCTTGAAATAGTTCGTGCCTGCCGCGACAGATATGATGGCAGAATCAGGAATCCATTTGATGAATATGAATGCGGTCACTGGTATGCCAGGGCTATGTCGAGTTATGGTATGATCCAGGGATTTACAGGTGTAAGGTATGATGCTGTGACCCGGGAGATGTTCATAGATTCGCGGATAGGTGACTTTACAAGCTTTATTTCAACAGAAAACGGCTTCGGTAATGTAGGATTGAAAAATGGAAAACCATTCCTCGATACCGTTTATGGAGAAATAACAGTAAAGAATTATGTGATTAGTTGACCCCCCAACCCCCCTGAAGGGGGGCTTATTTCTGTACCCAACTGTAATTATTCTTAGATCCACAATTAAGTCCCCCTTTAGGGGGATGTCCTGCTTCCGAGCTTGCGAGGAAAGCGGGACAGGGGGCTATTTCCCTGAATTACTTACAAATGCGATCTGCTTACTGTCGGGTGACCAGGAAGGAACGTTGATTGTTCCCTGTCCGCCGTACAAATATGCCAATACCTTGGGTTCTCCTCCATTAACAGGTAAAATTCTTAACAAACAACGTTTATACGAAGGGTGGCTATTCGGGTCAATATCAGGAGGGAAAGAGATGATTACTATCCATTTTCCATCAGTTGAGATATGCGGGAACCAGTTATTGTAATTGTCAGATGTTAATTGTTCCCTGCCTGTTCCATCAGGTTTTATTCGCCATATCTGCATAGTACCTGAATAATGCCCGTTATAATAAATGTACTTCCCGTCAGGAGAATATTCGCATCCGTCAACATGCTCACCGGCTTTAATGTCAGTTAGCGCGACCTCTTTTCCACCTTCAATTGAATTTCTGTAGATATTATAAACTGTTTTGCCGTTACGGATAGCAACATAGACCAATTCTTTATTATTGGGCGCCCATCCATGAAAATATGAAGGAGTATTCTCAGTAATCAATTTAGGAACACCCCCTTCAAGAGGGAGAACATAAACGGTTGATCCACCACCGGGCATTCCCTGACGCGAATTACTTATAGCAAGCAGTTTACCGTCAAAGGAAATTCCATGGTCATTATTGATATTGCTGGCTAAGTCTGTATTAAGCTTTTCCAAATCTCCGCCATCAACAGGAATTTTATACAATGAACCGTCCATATTGAAGAGAAGTTTTTTGCCATCAGGCATCCAGTTTGGCGCTTCAAATCTGCCTGGTTTTTCGAAAATAACTTTCCTTTTTCCATCGGTTACATTCATTGTCTCCATTCTGCAACCCAGAAATCCCGAGTTTCCAGGATCGTAGTTATCGGCAACGGGTTTGTCAATTCTTACGTTCCAAATTTTTACCGCTTCTACTATATCGGAATCGTGTGAACAGATGAAGGGTCCCACAAAAACTTCATCCGGCATATTTTCCATTACATGAGAGCCAATAGCCTCAAGTGGTTTGCCGTTATGTGCAGCCCTCATTATTATATTCTTTCCAGCCCTTTCAATCTGGATAACATTAAAAGATGAATCCTTTGCAAATATCTCATCCTGAGGATCTCTCATTGCGACTCCTGCTGATACTCTCCATTGAAGAACAGTTAATCCGCTGCCATGAAGTGTTGCAGAAATATGAGATGATTTTTCATCTGTTGTTTCCCGCACCATCCATCCTGTTTTTCTATGCGGATTAGCACCTTTTCCTACAAATTCGAAATTTGCGGTCAGGATAAAATCACCTTTTATTTTATTGAATAAATAGTGAAATTCATCTCTCTCAAACCATATGTTATACCCACCTCCCTTCAAGGAGTAGCTCTGATCAGTTTTATCATAAACTGCTGAACCGGCTTTTTTAGGATTTCCTATATCGGAATTAGCCTGGAATATTCCTACCGGAGTATTCTGCGCTGAAGCGATATTTAATAAACTACTTAGCATAAGGATAAATAATGATTTCATAATTAACAGTTATTTTAATTTTTAATTTTTTTATTTATGTTTCTCTTTATTTCCTTTGATTATCTCCACTCAATAAATGATAAATTTAAAGATATATATTTTGGATAACATAGAAGTGGCAGATTGATCAAAATATAGGTACAGATCAGTTCTGATTTTTTTTACTGGCATTGCCTTGAGCATCCGGAAAGCTTTGCAACGGTTGCAAAGTAAATTTTTTTATTTAATTTTTGCTGCAAACATAAAATATTGAATTATTTTGGTCGTGAATTTGAAAAGTATCGCTTTTCCATTATTGTCAAAAGCCAGATTCCTAATCTTAAAAACAGAATTATGAATGAAATACTAAATAAAATAGCGCAATGCGTCGAATTTGGGAAGATTAACAAAACATCTCCGTATCCTCCAAATATGAAAGATCAGGATGGAGCTGATGAACTTACAAAGAGAGCTCTTGAAGTGGGAGTAAGACCTGATGAAATCCTTGATGATGCTCTCATCCCTGCTATGGCTAACGTTGGTAATAAGTTCAGCAAAAAAGAGATTTATGTTCCGCAGATGTTAATGTCAGCCAAAGCAATGAACAGCGCCATGGCGCATCTTAAACCATTTTTCCAGTCGGGTGAAACGAAAAGGAAAGGGAAGTTTATTATAGGAACCGTGTCCGGCGACCTGCATGATATTGGGAAAAACCTTGTTGCAATGATGATCGAAGGCGGTGGATGGGAAGTGATCGATTTAGGGGTTGATGCAGGAGCAGAAAAATTTCTGAAAGCCCTGGATGAACATCCCGGTGCAATTGTTGGTTTATCAGCATTGCTTACAACAACGATGGAGAACATGAAAAAAATCGTGTCAGCTATAAAAGAAAAATATTCAACATCAAAAATTCTTGTCGGAGGAGCTCCTGTAACTAAGGAATATTGCGAAAAAATAGGTGCAGATTTTTATTCTCCCGATCCCCAGGGTGCAGTTAATTATCTGAAGCAACTTGCTTCTTAGCTATATAACAATTTTATTATGAAGACAATACTCCGTGGAATTAACAATGAAGTAACTATTGACACCAAAGGTCCCGTTATTATCATAGGTGAGTGTATAAATCCCACAAGGAGAAAAAAACTTGTATCCACTTTGCAGGAGGGGAAATTTGAATATGTTCTGGAACTTGCTGAAAGTCAGATAAAAGCCGGAGCAGATGTCCTTGATGTAAATGTAGGATTCCCGGGAGTTAATGATGTGAAGCTTCTGCCAGCGGCAGTTCTGGCGATAAGAGGTAGCTTTGATATCCCGCTATGCCTCGATTCTCCAAATCCAAAAGCAATTGAAGCAGCATTAAAAGTCGCTGGTGGTAAATGCCTTATCAACTCTGTCAATGGTGAAGAGAAATCTTTGAATGCACTACTCTCAATTGCAAAAGAATATGAAGCTGCGATAATAGGATTGACAATGGATGACGATGGTATAACTCATGACCCTGAAAAAAGACTGGCTATTGGTGAAAAGATTCTTGAAAGGGCTGTCAAAGCCGGAATCAAAGAGGAGGATGTGATAATTGATCCTTTGGCAATGGCAGTCAGCGCTGACTCAGAAGCCTGTATTGTAACTCTTGAAACTATAAGGCTTGTCCATCAGAAACTTGGGCTCAATATAACCATGGGCGCAAGTAATGTCTCCTTCGGATTGCCGGGTAGGGAAGATCTTAACTCGGCATTTATATCACTGGCGATTATGAATGGCCTGACATGTCCGATTGCTAATCCGGAAAAGATTACTGCTGCTGTCAGGGCAGCTGACCTGGTTCTGGGAAGAGACGATTTTGCAGTCAGGTTTGTAGAATATTTTCAAAGCCGGATGTGAATTATTGATAATTTTTAGCTTGAGTTAAATTCAAAATATGTCAGGTATTAAACCTGCCCGCAGATGGCAACCGGCTTTTTTCCCGTTCAAAAAAGAATCATTTGGCAGACGACTTCTTGCAAAAATTGAGATTTGTGTAAAAGGACCACTATTCGGATGCCGTATGTGTGGTAACTGTCTTCTCCAGGAGACAGCATTTATCTGTCCGATGGAATGTTCCAAAGGAATGAGAAATGGCCCCTGCGGAGGAATAACTCCGGAAAAAAATTGTTATGTAGACGAAACACGCAAATGTATCTGGTATTCTATTTATAAAAGAGCATTTAAGACCGGACGTGAGGAGAGACTCCTGGAGGTATTGCCACCTCTCGATTGGAGTAAGGTCGGTACGGAGACGTGGGGAGATGTAGTCCGTCAGATCAGAAAGGTTGGTACCGGGAAATTCATTGGCGGAATTGTATCAGGAGACAAAATAAAAAAGGCAGAAGTATGGAATAGTGTTTTTAAGACAATCCGGCAACCCGAATGGTGGCAAGGGGATACAGAATATCATTCAGCACGTGCGGGTAAACCTGTCTCTGACCTTGAAAGACGACTTCGTGAAGGTGAATTTGTTGTAGCCACCGAAGTAACACCACCTCTTGGTGCAGGTACGGATAAACTTATCAGAGACATTGACTCAGTTAAGCCTTATGTGACTGCAATAAATTTTACGGATTCCTCTTCCGCCCGTCCAAAGATGTCGAGTATTGCCTGTTGTAAGGTGGCTATTGACCGTTCATCTGAACCTGTGTTTCAGGTTGCTGCCCGCGACACAACAAGGACCGGTCTGCAATCGACTATTATCGGAGCAAATGCTATTGGAATTAAAAATATTCTATGTGTAACAGGAGACAATTCGGTGATAGGCCCGTCACCGACAAGCAATTTGAATATACTTGATATTGATTCTGTACAAATGCTTTGGATTCTGCGAAAAATGAGAGATGACAGAGTCTATCTGGACGGGAGGGCCATTAAAAATCCTCCTGAATTATTTATCGGGGCTGCTACTTCTCCTTTTGCCTCAGATCCTGTATTACAGGCAGTTAAAGATCATAAAAAAATCAATGCAGGTGCACAGTTTTTCCAGACTAATCTTGTTTTTGAACCGGAAAGACTTGATTTGTGGCTTGAACAACTTGATAAAAGAAATATTCTGAACAAAGTATTTATTTTGATTGGTGTTGCACCTCTTAAAAGCCTAAAAATTGCACAGTATCTCCATACGAACATCCCGGGAGTTAAAATGCCTGAAAAAATTATGAAGAGGATGGCGAAGGCAGGAGAATCTGCTTCCGAAGAAGGAGTTCAGATAGCCCTAGAGGTGATTGAATCTGTAAAGCGGAAACAGGGGATAA
>PLML01000196.1 GCA_003141525.1 Bacteroidales bacterium | reverse complement strand
GCCATTTGTCATAAATCCTGGTATGCAATTTTGTATGGGGACGAGGAATCTCCTTATCCTTAAACTGTATCACCAAATAATTGCATCTAATTCAAGTTGAAATTTTTAATTCTGCATTCCTGTCTGTAAATGCTGACAAAATCAAATACTTTTTTATGACAATTATTTTTTTCACCTTTTTTCATTATTAACATTATTGATTACCGAAATTAATTCTATTTTTTCAGAAAACGTTTGAAACAAAGTCGATCGACCATTTATATCTGAAAAATATTCATAATTTATTATTCACTATCACCATTTTATATTATTTTTTTTCTTGAAAATTGAACAATTAATTTCATTTTAATTCTTTTTTAATAAAAATTTAATACATATATTTGTTACCCGGCAATTGTTACTTGGTAACAACGGCCAGATTAACTGAGAACCTTAACATCTGAAGCATTTTTTAATAATGAAAGACTTAAATTTATATATATACCATATTATAATAAGTCTAAAACATCATTGCTTACCTTATTATTATATTATTAGAAACCTAAAAATTAGCTAACCTAAAAAAAATCAACTATGGCAACATTGCGAAATTTTGTTTTTTTATGGAGGAGAGGCATATTAACGCTTCTTCTATTTGGCTTTGCAATCAGCTTCGCCTGCGCTCAGGGAAGAACTGTTAAAGGCAAAGTAACTTCTGCAACTGAGGGACCACTGCCTGGAGTCAACATTGTACTTCAGGGAACAGTACAGGGAATCATGACCGATGCTGGTGGTAATTACACTATTACAGTTCCCGGTCCGGAAGCCGTTCTGGTATTTTCATTCATAAGTTACACTACCCAATCAGTTACTGTTGGAAATCAGACTACAGTGGATGTGGTTCTGGTTCCGGCAGTAAGTGCGCTTAACGAAGTTGTTGTTACCGGGTATGGAACTCAGAAAAGAAGAGAGATTACCAGTTCTGTTTCTAATGTTAAATCCGATGACTTTAACAAGGGTAACGTCGAAAGTCCTGTTCAATTGATCCAGGGTAAGGTAGCAGGTTTGGCTATCAGTAAAGTTTCGGGCGACCCGAACGCATCATTTGATATACGCCTCAGGGGTTTAAGTACTATCGGAGCCAATCTCGGACCGCTTATTATTATTGACGGTGTGATCGGGGCATCTCTCGACAACGTTGATCCAAACGATATTGAATCAATAAGCGTATTAAAGGATGGTTCTGCTGCAGCTATATACGGAACAAGAGGTTCGAGCGGTGTTATCCTTGTTACAACCAAAAAAGGCAAAAAAGGCACAGCTACCATCGAATATGATGTCTATGGAACCGCTGAGATGGTTAAGAAGAATACTGATGTGATGACTGCGACGGAGTGGAGGGCATTGAAGGCAGAAATTAACCAGCAGCAAGGTAACACTATAGGAACGGACTTTGGAGCAAATACCGACTGGTTCAAGGCAATTGAACAGACAGCCATATCACAGGTACACAGTATTTCTATGTCAGGCGGAACCGATAAAACCAGTTACCGGGCTTCAGTCAACTACCATAATGACGAAGGTATAGAGAAAAATACCGGAAATACTATCCTTAACGGGAGGATTAATCTGACACAAAAGGCATTGAATGACAAGCTTACGTTGGATCTGAACCTTGGTGCTACAGTAAAGGATGCACAACTGGGTTATCCGTCTGCTTTCAAATATGCCACAATATTCAATCCTACCGCTCCCATAACAAGTACTGATCCGGCATATGCAAAGTATGACGGATATTTCCAGCAGGTTTTATTCGATTATTATAACCCGGTTGCAATCGTGAACCTTGATAAAAATGAACAGAAAACCAATCTGTTAAATGTTTCAATAAAAGGAGCTTACGAAATCGTAAAAGGGCTTATCTACGATGCTTCTTATTCCATGCAGAGCAGTGGCACATTAGATGGAAGTTATGGTGATAGTCACGATTATTATGCAGGGATGAACAGGAATGGTTTAGCTACCAGGGAGCAGGATAATTCTGTCAGCCACCTTTTTGAATCGACCTTGCATTATACCGGTGATGTGACTTCAATGGTAAACCTCACCTTATTGGGTGGTTATGATTACCAGGATTTTGTCAATGAAGGTTTCTACGTACAGGGAGGTAACTTTCTTACAGACGCTTTTACTTTCAATAATCTCAGCGCTGCTCTTGATTTTGCAAACGGCCTTGGTTCGGTAAGCAGTTATAAAAATTCAAATAAACTGATTGCATTTTTTGGACGTGCCAATGTGAGTATCAACAATATGTTTTTCGTAATGGCCAGTGCAAGGTATGAAGGTTCATCGCGGTTTGGTTCTGCTAATAAATGGGGTTTGTTTCCTGCCATCAGTGGAGGAGTGGATCTGGCCAAGGTGATTGATGTCAGTGCAATTGACAACCTCAAAGTACGTGCTAATTATGGGGTTACCGGGATGCAGCCAAACGATAGTTACCAGTCTTTGCTTCGCCTGGGTCCTAATGGTAACTTCTATTATAATGGAACTTTTGCTCCTGCTTATTCTCCCGTGAGTAATGCGAATGCCGATCTTAAATGGGAAAGAGCCGGACAGTTCGATGCAGGAGTTGATTTTTCAATCTATAAAAGGTTATCCGGTTCATTAGACTTCTATACAAAAACAACAACAGATTTGTTGTGGCCATACACTGTACCGGTTCCTCCAAACCTTTATAATACAGCAGAATTAAACATCGGGAAGTTGAGAAGTAGTGGTTTGGAGTTGTCTCTTAATTTCGATGTAGTCAAAAAACCAGACTTTTCTTACAGTTTTACGCTTACCCCTTCCTACAATCTTGAGAACATTCTCGTTTCACTATCAGGAACTTATAATGGCTCTAAACTGACCTACGGGATACAGGATCTGAGTGACATGGGTTCACCCGGGCAAAACCAGGTACCATTGACTAGAGTACAGGAAGGTAAACCAATCGGTCAGTTACTGGCGCTGGTATATAATGGCATTGACGCAGCCGGGAACCTGACATTTGTAGATGAAAACGGTGATGGAACAATTGATCAGGCAGACCGCAGGGTAATTGCAAACGCCTTACCGAAATGGCAGACGGGATTTGGCAACGTTCTGACTTATAAAAACTGGGATCTGAATGTATTCTTCCGTGGCGTATTCGGACATCACCTTGTCAATTCTTTCCGTGGATTTTATGAAGTGCCTGATATGATCACATCATACAACCTTCCAAAGACCGCCGCTGATATGAAAAATCCTTCGACAGGAGTCCTCCTGAACGTCTCTTCGGGTACGTTATCCAGTAAGGATATTGAAAATGCTTCTTTTGTTTCCCTTGATAACCTGAGTTTAGGTTACAATTTCGGTTTACCTAAAGGCGGACAATTCAGTAAGATCAGGGTGTATCTTGCCGGTAACAATTTATTCTATATTACAAAATATAAAGGAGTAAGTCCGGAACCAAGATATGTTGACAGTGCAACCGATATGGGGACTTATAATAGTCCGCTGGTACCAGGCATCGACAGAAGGGATACATATTTCACAACGAGATCATTTACTATTGGTGCCAACTTTGTTTTTTAAACCTGAAAATGAATAAAATATGAAAACAAAAGAAAGAAATAAAATGAAAAAATCGCTATATCTGATAAGGATCATAATGATTCTTTTGGGAGTGGCTGCTTTTAGCCAGTCGTGTACCAAGCTGGATGAAACACTTTACAGTTCGGTAACACCAGCCAATTTCTTCAAATCCGATGCTCAGTTTGTATCTGCCTTAGGTGCTGCATACACGCAAATGGGGGGTTATGCCTCGGGTGATGTAAATAATTTAGAGGAACTTAGTTCAGATGAAATGGTTGTACCTACCAGGGGATCTGACTGGGATGATGGCGGTAACTGGAGAAGACTTCATCTCCATTCATGGAAAACTGAAGATAACGCAGTTACCAGTGCATGGAATTTCTGTTTTGGAGGAGTAAATACTGCCAACCGTCTGATCTACCAGTTTCAGAGCCTGTCGACCAGCGGACAAGTGAAGGCAGATGTAGCCAGCGCTTATATTTCAGAACTTCAGGCATTACGTGGTTTCTTTTACTGGCAATTGGTTGATTTATACGGCAATGTGCCATTGGTGACCGATTTTGTCACTGCGCCTGCCGCTCCGGCAACCGCTAAAAGAATAGATGTGTACAATTTTATTGTTAACGATCTGGAAACAGCTGTGCCATTGTTAACACAAACAGTAGATGGCACTACTTATGGTCGTATGAATTATTGGGCAGGAAAGTTTTTACTGGCCAAGTTGTACCTGAATGCCGGGGTTTATGCCGGTCCCACCCAGTGGGACAAAGTGATCGCCGAGTGTAATGAGATCATCAACTCAGGTAAATATAATCTGGAAAGCAATTATTTTACCAACTTTAACGTTGCCGATCAGGGATCCAAAGAATTCATCTTTGCGATACCCTACGACCAGATATTCTTCCAGGGATTCAACCTGAATATGCAGACATTGCATTATGCAAGCCAGTACACATATAACCTGACAGGCCAGCCATGGAACGGTTTCTGTACACTTGAAAAATTTTATAATTCTTATGATCCTTCCGATATACGTAAAGGTGATGTAGGTACATTAACAGCTCCCGCTGCAAAACGAGGCAATTTTCTTGCAGGCTATCAATATAATCTTGGCGGAGGAATATGTATCGACGCTGGCGCCGATGCAACAAACCCTAACCCTAACAAGACACAACTTAATTTCGGAAATATTGGTGATCTTATTAATGGTCAGCCTGCTCCGCAGATCAATCAGCTTGGTCCCCAGGCCTGGCGCCAGTCAGGTGTAAGAATAGGCAAGTGGGAATTTCAGATTGGAGGTACTTCAAACATGAGCAATGATTTTGGAGTATTCCGTTATGCCGATGTACTGTTAATGAAAGCTGAAGCACTCTGGCGCAAGAGCCAAAGCAGTACCGATGCAGCAGCCCTTGCACTGGTTAACCAGATCAGGGAACGTGCCGGATTAACGGATCTGACATCGTTAGATGGCAAGGTTAGCTTCGATCCTACCGGTCCGGTTGTAGCAGGAGGTGAATTGTTCAACGAGATGGGTCGTGAAATGTTCGCAGAACATAACAGAAGACAGGATCTTATCCGTTGGGGATTCTTTCTCCAGAATGCTAAATGGACTCTCCCATTTGCTAACGCCGGTGATGTACTCGGACCACCTGATGCACATCTCCTGCTGTTCCCTGTTGGCAGATCTGAATTATCTGCCAACCCAAATCTTGTTCAGAACCCGGGTTATAATTAATATTTGAATAAATTATTTTAGAGAGCAGGCAATTATTATATTTGCCTGCTCTCTTTTTATTAAATAGAATTAAGAACTTAAGACCATTTATAAAACTATTTTTTTACCCCCTTTCTTATTTCCCCCAAGGGGGAAATGATTTGTTCCTTCCCCTTTGGGGGAAAGTGGGAAGGGGGTTCTAAAATTACACAATAAGAATAAATCAACATTATCATATACAACCTTTAGTCAAAGTTTGTTGGCTTGTTAAACGTCTTTATTCAGATACTTTTTCGTGAGAAACCTAACCGGGTACCATGCTGCCCAAT
>PLML01000053.1:28206-36046 GCA_003141525.1 Bacteroidales bacterium | reverse complement strand
TTCAGATTATAATCGAGATTTGATGCAAAATCAATATCTTTTTCAGCATATTCAAGATTACGGAATGAGGCTCCCGGAATACATCCTTCATCTGTCAGCTGGTAGGAATTGCCAATCAGCGGAACATCCTTCATGTTAATATTTAAAGATACTTTGCTGGCCCTTGCCATTTTAAGAGCATGACCTGCAAGACCAAAACCTGTGATATCGGTTGCGCCCTTAACATTGTGCTTTTTCATGACCTCTGCCCCTGATTTGTTAAGCAACTTCATTAATCTCCTGGATTCAGCAAAGTCATCGTCAGATACCATTCCCAATCTATGACCGGCTAGAATAACTCCTGTACCTACTGGCTTTGTAAGTATAAGTGAATCACCTGGTTTGGCACCAGCATTTGTTATAATTTTCCCGGGATGAATATACCCGACTACGGCTAGCCCGTACTTGGGTGGGAAATCATCGATTGTATGTCCGCCGATAATCCTCACCCCTGCTTCAGTTGCCTTGTCGAATCCTCCTTTAAGTATTTCTGCATATGCCTCCATCGGAAGTTTTGCAGCAGGAAACATCATAATGTTGAGAGCCAGTACAGGATCTCCCCCCATAGCATAAACATCACTGATGGAATTGGCAGCAGCAATTTGTCCGAACTCATAAGGATCGCTGCAGACAGGTGGGAAGAAATCAGTGGTCAATACAAGGGCAAGTGTATCATTGACCCTGTAAACACCTGCATCGTCCTGAGTATCAATATCTACTAAAATATTCGGATCTTCTGGTAAAGGGAGATATTTTAGAATCTCTTCGAGTTGTTTTGGTGAGATTTTTGCAGAACAACCACCATATTCCACCATCTGAAGAAGGTCAATTTTCATGCTTAATTGATTTTTATTCAGGGTTTTACAATATTCCCGGACGAAGCCAGTGTCTCTGCAATAGTATACATGTTGCTCACTTTACCTGCCCCGACAACAGACTCAAGTGAGTAATGGTTAACACAAGTAGCACAAAGCATTATTTCAACACCCATTTTCTCCAGATCTCTTAGATGTTCAATAACAGGGGAAGAGTTTGTAACCAGTTTTACACCATTATTATAGAAAACCATCTTTTTTGGCAATTTGTCAAGATCCTTTAATGCTTTAATAAAATTGGCCATCAAAAGATGTCCAAGCTGATCATCACCCTCCCCCATTTTATCCGAAGAAATTGCAACTACAAAATTCCCCTTTTGAAAATGTGCAACGGGTGAATCCCAATATTCTTCTGCCCGGGTCTGAACAACTTCGCCGGTGGCCTTTACTATCGTCATGGTACAGACACCACCCGACTCACTAACACGGAAATCTGCTTTGTTATCTTTAAAGAAACGGCTTAAATTGTCGAATGATGTCTGATTATCAGTCAGCACTATGAAAGATTCTCCTGCTGCAGTCTCTTTCAGAGCTTTCTTTGCTGCAATCAATGGTGCAGGGCAAAGCTGCCCTTTTGTATCTACTATCCTCATGAGTTACAAATAAAAATGATGTGCAAAAGTACTAAAGAAATGTTGAAAAGTTGAAGAGTTGAAAAAATTGAATGAGTTTATGAATTTTTATACCTTTGCTTAACAAAATTGACCTGTCACCTTTACTTTTTGTTAATATGAAAAGAATTGTTCTGCTTCCTGCTATTCTTGTTGCAATGGTGTTAACAAATTCATTATCTGCACAAAACGCAATTAACAAAAATATTTTATCGGGTTCATGGCTTGGTAAAATTTCAACCAACGGGATTGATCTGCGGCTGGTTTTCAATATCAAATTAAATGAGAAAGACAGTCTTATTGCCACTGCTGACAGCCCCGATCAGGGTGCAAAAAACATACCTCTGGGCCGGGTCATTCTTGACGATAAAAAACTGACCATTAAAGCTCCTTCTCTTCTTGCAGAGTATAACGGAACAATTTCCGGTGACTCGACAATTGACGGGACATGGACCCAGCGTGGAGGAAATTATGAGGTAAATTTAAAAAAGCTGAAAACCCCTTTTACAGTGAACAGGCCTCAGGAACCAAAACCACCGTATCCTTACACATCTGAGGATGTGACCTTTACCAATGATGTATTTAATATAAAGCTTGCAGGAACACTGACAATTCCAGCCGGACCAGGTCCTTTCAAGGCTGTGATTATGATTACCGGATCGGGCCCTCAAAACAGGAATGAAGAACTCATGGGTCATAAACCATTTCTTGTTATTGCTGATTATCTGAGCCGTAATGGAATTGCAGTTCTTCGTTATGATGACAGAGGAGTTGGAAAATCCCAGGGTTCTCAGCTTAATGCTACAAGTGCTGACTTTGCAACAGATGCTGAGGCTGCATTTAATTTTTTGAAAAATTATCCTAAAATTAATCAAAAAGAAATTGGATTTATAGGGCACAGCGAAGGGGGATTAATTGCGCCAATAGTTGCTGCATCAAACGATGACATAGGATTCATTGTATCACTTGCAGGTCCGGGTGTTACCGGCCAGCAGATTATTATCAGGCAGTCGCAGGACATTGGCAGGCTTTCGGGTGAGAATGAGAAGGATATTAAAGAATCCACCGAGACAAATAAGAAACTATATGCAATTCTACGAAAAGAAAAAGACAATAATAAAGCAGAAATAAAAATTCTTGCTCGTTACAAGGAGATCCTTGAGAAGAAAAAAACTTCCAAGGAAGATATTGAGAAAGCAGTTAACCAGCTTAAAATGACCTTTGGGGCTAATACATATACATGGTTCAGATATTTTATAATGACTGACCCATCAACTTACTGGAAAAATGTAATATGTCCTGTGTTAGCTCTGGATGGTGAAAAAGACCTTCAGGTAGCTGCAAATGAGAATCTTCCTGCTATTGAGAAAGCGCTTAGATCATCAGGTAATAATTCAGTAAAGACAGTTAAATTGCCGGGACTAAATCATCTCTTCCAACATTGTAAAACAGGACTACCTTCAGAGTATGGCTCGATTGAGGAAACCTTTTCTCCTGAAGCCCTCAAAATTATATCTGGCTGGATTTTGGCCTTATAGGAAGTAAGGTTAAATATGTTTGAAAGAGAGGAAAAGCAGGTTTTATTCTTTTAGATTTAAAAAATTGAAGATTTACCAATTTTCATACCTTTACTAGTATAAATTTTATCCCAATCATTATGAAAAGAATTTTACTTTTTCCTTTTATTTTTGTTGCAATAATGTTAACAAATTCATTATCAGCTCAAAGCATAGCAAAAAAAGATATTTTGCCTGGCGCATGGTTTGGCAGGATCTCAGCTGACGGTACTGACCTCAGGATAGTTTTCCATCTGAAATTAATCGAGAAGGATAGTCTTATTGCTACTCTTGACAGTCCCGACCAGGGGGCAAAGGATAAACCTGTTGGCCAAGTCATTCTGGATAAGAAAAAGCTTGTAATTAAGGCCCCTGATCTAAATGGAGAATATAATGGAACAATAACCGGCGATTCGACAATGGAGGGTACATGGTCACAGAACGGCGCAGATTTTCCTCTTAACCTTAAGAAGCTAAGTACCAGCTTAACTACTAACATTCCAAAATAGCCAGGGGCTACTTCAAAAATCATAAAATTATTGCTGATCGGGTTTTGGCTTTAGAGGCATTTCAGAAAGTTTCCTGAGTATCATTCGTCCCCGTGCAGTGATACCGGCAGAGCCATCTTCCATAAGGACATTAATTGAAGTGGAAAGCTCATTTGCCAGCCCGGGATATATCAATGAAAGCTTGTACAATATTTCCATTGAATAAGCTTTGACTGCTATTGCTGAAAATCCCGAATTCAAAATACTGAAACAGAAATCGGTAAGCAAACCCTGCTGGCGGCCACTGATCTTTTCAAGATCACTAAGAGATATTATTCTGAGCAAGCATCGGAGGGTACTTTCATTATCTATCTTGTTCAGAGTTTCAACAATCTGTGGCAGATATGGATAGATGACCTCAGGAAATCTGTCACAAACTTTTGTAAGTGTCCATGATGCCCTGAAGGCAAGCTTTTTATCTGAAGAGAGAGAATATTCAAACAATTTCAAAAAGATGGCCGGATTATCTATTGCAGATGTTGCAACCCATTCAGCCTCTTTCATACTCATCATATTGTTGACAATTGATTGAAGATCTGAATTATCTTCCAGTTTATCAGCAGGTTGTATAATGTTTTGCAAATCATCTGTTTCTTCAGCTTTTATTATAGCCAGATAATTCTTTGCAACAAAAACATCAGCCCCTGAAAAATCGATAGCCATTAAATCCTTTTCTCCAACCCATTTATAAGCACAGTGTTCAGAGAGAAGAGGTATTTCATCCAGTGTATCACATATAAAAGGGATAAGCCTGATCTGCTTATGTCCATAATCATGAACGACTTCTTGCAGCTTTCCGCATATTATNNGATAACTCTTCCTCCACTTCCCTTATAATGCACTCTTCTTCGGTCTCTTCAGGTGCCAGCTTACCGCCGGGAAATTCCCACTTAAAAGGATGATCGGTCGCCTCATCACGCTGGACAACCAAAATTTCATTCTCTTCATTCCTGATAACGGCACACGTAACATTTATCATAAATCAGGCATGATTAGGACCCCATTCCCCGCCTTCCCCCAGGGGGCAGGAGCTATAACGAGAGTCGAATTATAATAAAAGGTCCTCATAAAGAGGTATAACAAGCAAAAATTCATATTTTTTTTCATTATGATCAATTTTGCAGGCATAATGATCAATACCATTAGTTACGACAATATAGGGTACTTTGAATTCCATGTTATAACATACAATCTGATCAAATATTTTGTCATCAATTTTGATTTCAGGTGATTTACATTCCACTATCATAACTGGTTGGCCAGATCTATTATGAACCAGGATGTCAACCCTTCTCTTCAATTTATTGAATCTGAACAGAACCTCAATTCCAATAAGTCCGGGAGGATATTTCCCTTCATTTATCAGGTATTGCACAAAATTCTGCCTTACCCACTCTTCAGGGGTGAGTTTTACATATTTCCTCCTTAACGGATCGAGGATCATTTCGTTTCCATCTTTTCCGGTTATCCTGAAGGAATATTGGGGCAGATTTAACTGTTTCAACTTAGTTTTGTACTTTTGAGGGCAGAAATTTCGAAATCAGATACAAATATATTGAGATAATTATTAACTGAAATGGACTAATGAAGACCAAAGAGGATATTGTTAATAACTGGCTTCCACGATATACAGGGAAATCGATTGATAGTTTCGGAAAATACTTCCTTCTGACAAATTATCTGTATTACGTTGAACTTTTTGCAAAATGGAACAATGTACAGGTTGAAGGAAAAGATAAAAACATGCCAAGTGCAACTGCCGATGGGATCACCATCATAAATTTCGGCATGGGTAGCCCAAATGCGGCAACAATAATGGATCTTCTGAGTGCAGTGACTCCAAATGCAGTCTTATTTCTTGGTAAATGCGGTGGACTGAAAAAAAAGAACACGCTTGGGGATCTTATACTTCCAATCGCAGCGATCAGAAGTGATGGAACTTCGAACGACTACCTGCCCAATGAGGTTCCTGCCCTTCCTGCTTTTAAACTCCAGAGTGCTATTTCTGCTACTATAACAAGGTTCAACAGGGAGTACTGGACAGGTACAGTATATACAACAAACAGAAGGGTTTGGGAATACGATGACAGGTTTAAAAAATACCTAGTCAAGACACGGGCCATGGCGATTGACATGGAAACTGCAACAATTTTTACTGTTGGATTTGCCAACGAGATCCCGACGGGGGCCCTTCTGCTGGTATCTGATCAACCGATGATTTCGACCGGCATTAAGACTGAAGCCAGCGATGTAAAAGTCACAAATGATTATGTTGAGATACACCTTAAGATAGGAATTGATTCCCTTCGTGAAATAAAAAATAACGGTGTATCTGTTAAACATCTAAAATTCTGAAAATGCCTGTCACCTACGAAGAGATAATCTCCGATCTGAAAAACCGGATTTTTAAGCCTGTCTATTTTCTTGCCGGTGAGGAACCTTACTATATTGACCTCATTACTGAATATATACAAGATAAGGTATTGCCTGAAGCTGAAAAGGCTTTTAACCAGATTGTCCTTTATGGTGAGGATACAAATATTGCTGCTATAATTGATACAGCACGAAGGTTTCCTATGATGGCAAGTCATCAGGTGCTTATAATTAAAGAGGCTCAATCGTTGAAAAAACTTGATGACCTTATAGTATATCTTGAGAAGCCACTTTTATCAACAATACTTGTAATCAGCTATAAGTATAAAACCGTCGACAAAAGGACAATACTTTATAAAACGCTCGAGAGTCATGGTGTCTATTTCGAATCAGCCAGAGTGCGTGATTACCTTATTCCTGCGTGGATTGAAAGGTACCTGATGTTAAAGGGGATAAAAACAGATCCGAGCGCAAGCGCTATGCTGACTGAATATCTTGGTACTGATTTGCATAAGATTGTGAATGAGCTTGAAAAGCTTATCATAACTCTTCCTCCCGGTAAACCTTTTATTACAACAACATTAATTGAGAAAAATATAGGGATAAGCAAAGATTATAATAATTTTGAATTACAGAAAGCAATCGGGGAAAAGAACATCCTCAAAGCCAATATGATAGTACACTATTTTGCTGATAATCCCAAAGACAACCCGATTACACTCTCCATAGCTTCGATATTTGGATTCTTCAGCAAGCTTTTAACTTTCCATTACCTCACAGATAAATCAAAGAACAATGTTGCTGCTGTTCTTAAGGTAAATCCTTTTTTTGTTAAGGATTACGAGAACGCTGCATCAAAGTACAATGTCTCAAAGACTATGCAGATTATCAGTCTTTTACGCTCATACGACATGAAATCGAAAGGTTATGGGGACCCAGGCACTGAACCGGGTGAACTTTTGAAGGAGCTGGTATTCAGGATACTGCATCTTTAATTCATTTCCGGAGAATCCGGGAAATCGGCCCACATCCTGTATTTGTTCTTAAAGCTCCTTAAAACTTTCTTCCAGATATCGTCGCTTCTGTTATTCAAAACAATACTGGAACTGACTTTTGCAATTACCCAGGAGTTTTCTTTAAGCTCGCGTTCAAGCTGACCGGCAGACCAGCCTGAATAGCCAAGAAAGAACCTGATCTGTGATCGGTTTATTCTGCCGGTTTTTATAAGTTCTCTTATGCTGTCAATATCACCCCCCCAGAAAATGTTTCCTTCTACAAGTACGCTCTTAGGAATTAAATCCCCAAGATTATGCAGATAATGAAGCGTGTCAGGGGCAACAGGTCCTCCCATACTGAGGTTTTCATCCCAGTCTTCAAATCCTTCGATTGCCGCACTGATAAGTAAATCGAGTTTTTTGTTAAGAATAAAACCAACTGATCCCTGTGGATTGTGGTCCGTAAGATAAACTATGCTCCGGTTAAAAAAGGTATCAGGCAGAAATGGTTCTGAAATCAGAATCTTACCCTTCCCCGGAATCTTATCTTCCGGTAAAATATCAAATAAATCGAGTTCCGGTTGCATAATTTGGATTTACTATTAGACTATAAATATTATACAAAAATAATTAAGTAAAACTTTATCTTCAATTAAATATTATCATATTTTTACCTCAATTGTTAAATAATGTTATGCAGAGAAGCACATTAAGTATAATTGGGAATAAAGTTGTTTTAAATATCCGTGAAAGGATGTGTGAAACAGCAGAGGAGATGCTGGCTAGTGACAAATTTCGTCTTGTACTGGATCATTGTCTGAATAATCTCAGATCTAAAAACTC
>PLML01000053.1:0-28195 GCA_003141525.1 Bacteroidales bacterium | reverse complement strand
GCCGGTTTTGTAGAATATCTTTATGACTATTGGCGTCATTTTGACCGCTTTATCATCAATGATTCTGAAGGCGATCGTCTTGATAAAAGGCCATATCGGACTTTTAATGAAACAATTGAACAGCTTACGCACCTTATAAGAACAGTTTACCGGCATATTCAGGAAAACATTACAGGAAGTCATCCTTCTGTTTACAGGCAGGTTCCGGCAGGAGCTGAAATGGCTGTGATATCCTTGCCTAAAGATATTGCATACCAGGGTGATAAGTATAAAAAACTTAATAGTATACCGGTAATACGCCAGATGCTGATTTATCCTCCGCTTGTTATCCAGCAACCTATGAATAAACGCACCGGGGATTTCAAAAAGATCAGTCAGAATCCGGTTGATCTGGTCTTATTGAAATCAAATGAGTGGATTTGTTACCCTGCAAAAGTTGGGAAGCTGCTCATTATGGTTTACTTCCATCTTGATTTTTTTGAACTGGGTTTTTCGATGTGTAACCTGTTTCAGTTAGCAGATGATTCAGATCTTGAGAAAAAACCTGATGCACTTTTTATTTATGGAGTACCCGGTAATGTACTTGACGGATTGGCAAAATATTCAACAGTATTCTACGATGACGAGGAAAACAGGATATTCGTGGGTGCCATTCCTGACAGGCCTGAATTCGGGTACTTCGGTTATCTCAAGAAGATGGTACTTACACTTCATAATTCCATCGTTATGAAAGCCGGGAACATGCCTTTTCATGGTGCTATGGTAAAGATTATGCTGCAGGGAAATAAAGAAGCCACTATACTAATGATGGGCGACACGGGTGCCGGAAAATCCGAGACTCTTGAAGCTTTCAGGGTGCTTGCAGAAAAGTATATTCGTGCTCTGACGATTATAGCCGATGACATGGGTTCTATTGAACTTGACCCGGATGGTTATCCCATAGGATATGGTACGGAAATAGGAGCATTCCTCCGCCTTGATGATCTGCAACCCGGATATGCTTTTGGACATCTCGACCGTTCAATTATTATGAATCCCAGCCAGGTAAATGCACGTATCGTTTTCCCTGTAACCAACTTTGAAACTATCATCGCAGGACATAAAATCGACTATATCCTCTATGCTAATAATTATGAGGAGATTGATAACGAACATCCGGTTATTGAGAAATTCACATCGGCAGAATGGGCATTGGATATATTCAGGGAAGGTGCCGTTATGAGCAAAGGTACCACGACTTCAAGCGGACTGGTGCACTCGTATTTCGCAAATATTTTTGGTCCGCCCGAGTATAAAGATGTTCATGAAGAAATTGCTTCAAAATACTTTGCCTCCTTCTTTAAAAACAATGTTTTTGTGGGGCAGATGAGGACAAGACTTGGTATTCCGGGTTATGAAACCAGCGGGCCAAAAGAAGCTGCAATGGAGTTGCTGAGGATAATAGGAGTTACAGAGAAAAATGAAGTAGTAAGTTAAAATTTTCCCGGCACAGCCTCCTTCATCATCTCATAAACTATATCGAAAACATCTTCAGCGCTGGGTTTGGAGAAATAGTCTCCATCAGTAGTATAAGCAGGCCGATGCTCTTTTGCAGTCAGAGTCTTAGGTGGACTGTCAAGATAGTGCCAGCCTCCCTGTTTTTCCAGGACTTCCTGCATCATATAAGCAGTGGTTCCACCAGGTAAATCTTCATCGAGAAAAAGAATCCTGTTTGTCTTTTTAAGAGATTCTAATATCATTTTATTTCTATCGAATGGCACAAGAGTCTGAACATCTATTAATTCAACAGAAATATTATGAGATGCCAGTTGTCTTACCGCTTCGGCTGCAATTTTAACAGTAGAGCCATATGTGACTATAGTCAGGTCTGTTCCATGGTTTAATATTTCAGGAATTCCGAGTTGAATACGGAACTCACCTATATTATCGGGCATTTTTTCCTTCAATCTGTAGCCGTTAAGAGGTTCAATAACTATTGCAGGATCATTTCCCTCGAGAAGAATATTATAAAAGCCTGCTGCTCTTGTCATATCTCTTGGTGAGCAGACATAGACACCCCGTACTGAATTTATAAGCATGCTCATAGGCGATCCTGAATGCCATATTCCTTCCAGACGGTGCCCCCGGGTGCTTATAATCAATGGAGCGATCATTCGTCCTGCAGTTCTGTAATAAGTTGTAGCGAGATCATCACTTAAAACCTGCAATGCGTACATCAGGTAATCGAGATACTGAATTTCGGCAATCGGTCTTATCCCTCTCAGCGCTAACCCGAGTCCCTGGCCAAGAATCGTGGCTTCCCTGATACCGGTGTCTGTAATCCGCAGTTCCCCGAATTTTTTCTGTAATCCTTCAAGCGACTGGTTAACACCTCCGATGTGTCCGGTATCCTCCCCGAATGTTACTAAAAGGGGGTATTTTGAAAAAAGCTTATCATAGTTATCCCGTAAAATCTGACGACCAGGAACCTCCTGTGAATCAGCTGAGTAAATCGGTGGAACCGGTTTTATATTAAGTACTGATGAAGGAGCCTCATTATAAAGAAATGAGTCGTAACTTCTCCTGGCATCTTCATAATTACGTTTGAGCCAGCCCTGCAACTCTTCTTTCAGGTTATCAGATTTAAGACATGTTCCGCAGATATTTCTTAATATCTTCCGGGCTGCGACAAAATTATCTTTTCTTATAGGTGCCGGAACTTTCTGCAGCTCCTCAGCAAAACTGTCAACTGAATCTTCTTTTGCCTTCTCAGTGCATTTGCACGACCGGTCATGGATAATTTTAACGAGAGCATCCCTTTCAATCTTTATGGGATTCTGAAACGACTCCCAGCCTTTCCTCCTCGATTCCTTTGCTTCTTCTTCAGCTTCAAGGACAAGCTTATCAAGTTCTTCAGAAGTAGCAATTTCAGATTCCAGTATCCATTCTCTCATTTTCTTTATGGGATCAAACTCCTCTTCCCATTTTAAACGATCAGGGCTTTTATATCTCTCGTGCGAACCTGAAGTAGAATGCCCCTGAGGCTGTGTAACTTCCTCAATATGAAACACAACCGGTGTATGTTGTACGCGGCAGATTGCGATTCCTTCTTCATAGAGCTTAATCAATCCGGGATAATCCCATCCTTTCCCTTTAAAAATTCTTATTCCGGGTTTATCTTTTTCAGTTTCAAAACCTTTAAGGATCTCTGATATACTTCCCTTGGTAGTCTGATATTTCTTTGGTACTGATATGCCATATCCATCGTCGTAAACTGAAACAGCCATAGGAACCTGCAAAACTCCGGCAGCATTAATCGTTTCCCAGAAATAGCCTTCAGAGGTACTGGCGTCGCCAATTGATCCAAAAGCTACTTCATTTCCTTTTACAGTAAGGGTAGTGAACTGTTGCAGATCCTTATTTTGTCTGAATAATTTTGAAGCATAAGCCAGGCCCAGTAATCGCGGCATCTGGCCGGCAGTAGGAGAAATATCAGCTGAAGAATTCTTTTGTTTTGTCAAATCTCTCCACGAACCATCAGGATTTATATTTGGTATTGAAAAGTGATTATTGAATACTCTCCCTCCGCTTCCGGTATTAAATTGATCGTCAGTGTTCCCATATAACTGATGGAAAAATTTAAGGGAATCGTAAACACCCATCGCCATCATCCAGGTTTGGTCGCGGTAATATCCCGATCGCCAGTCTCCATTTTTAAACTGCTTAGCCAGAGCCAGTTGGACAATCTCCTTTCCATCTCCGAATATTCCAAACTTTGCTTTTCCGGTAAGAACTTCACGACGTCCTATAACGCTTAGGTCACGGCTAAGATTTGCCATCCGGAAGTCAGCCAGAATACTCTTTTTGTTAAAATATTTTTCTGACTGATCGTTGTTTTGTTTCATGCCAATACTCTCTTTGATCAAATACTGTTCTGGATCATGGTTGTTTTGTCTCATTCTTTGCAAAAAGTTAAAAGCGGTTCTGAGACTAGAAACAATCTAATACCAATGTTGTTTAAAGAACCCGAAATAAGTTTGGGCATCACTGAGCTTCGAGGTAGCTCTTCAATTTTTCGGAGGTCCATGTTTTAAAATTTCCATTTTCGTCCGAATAGACCATATAGGCCTCAAACTCATGATGTTCGTCAAGAAATTTTATTGCCTTCTCTTTACCCATCACCAGGCAACCGGTTGCCACACCATCAGCCATGATGCATTCGTCAGCAACAATTGAGATACTTAACAGGGTGTTTTTTGTTGTGTATCCAGTTCGCGGATCTACATGATGGGAATATTTGACACCATCTTCAACATAAAATTTTCTGTAGTTGCCCGAGGTTGCTATTGCTTTATCTGTAATTTTAATTATTGCCTGAAGCGTTTGGCCGGGTGTCATGTTATTGTCGAAAGGCTTATCGATTCCAATTCTCCACAAATTACCTGCTTTCTTTCCTTTTGCCCTTACTTCTCCACCTATTTCAACGAGGTAATTCTTAATTCCGAGACTATCGAAGAAACGACAGATCACATCCACAGAATACCCCTGGGCAATTGCATTAAAATCAAGACTCATATGAGGATCAGATTTGATCAGTCTTCCGTTAATCAAAGATACTTTGGTCATACCCACGAGTTTCAACAGGCTATCACGCTTAGCCTCCGTGAAGCTCTTATGTGCATCGGGGCCAAATCCCCAGGCTTTTACCAGAGGACCAACTGTTACATCAAAAGCACCGTTCGTCATTTCTGATATTATGACTGACTTCCTGAAAACTTCCGTAAAAAAGGAATCAGGAACAGCCTTTTCGTTTCGGTTTATCTTCGAAAGGATAGATGAGTCATTATAAAGAGATAACGAAAAATCAAAATCGTTCAGGATCTTATCAACTTTTTGTTTTAATTCTCCGGGATCTATGTTCTCCTTATTATCGTATACTATACTATAAGTAGATCCCTGTGCAAAACCTGTGAAATTTGCAAAAACAGGTTTAGCATCCTTGCAGCCAGAGGCAATAAAGGCGAGTAACAAAAGTCCAGCTGATAATTTATTAATCATGATTTTATTTTATAAACGTGATAATTCTGATACTTGTACAATCTTACAAAAAAAATTGTTCCCTCTCAATATATAATAATCTATCTTCTGACGTTAATAGAACAATTCTTTAATTTTAAAGTTTTTAATGTATCTTGATCAATATTAAGATGAAATATATATTTCTTTTTGTTTTTATTTTCAACATTTTTTCAGCACAGGGACAACAGTCTTACCCCGATTCAATTCTTTATTCAAATCAAATCTTCAATGAGAAGATCAGGACTGTTCAACTTTACAAGAATGGCTGGAATCTTTCATACCCAATTATGAAATTGAATAGTGATGAGAAATTAGTACTTAATTTCGATTTACTGGGCGATCAGCCTGAATCTTACTATTATACTTTTGTCCATTGTGATAAGGACTGGAATAAATCTGATATTTTCCCGAATGATTATATNNAAACTCACTTTTCCTAATGAAAGGGTAAGCTTGAAACTTTCAGGTAATTACATCCTTCTTATATACCCAGCCGACAAACCGGAAGAACCTGCAATAACTCAAAGGTTTATTGTCACCGAAGATGCTGCAAAGATTGAAGTAACGGTACACAGACCTCAGATGACAAAAGAAAACAATACTCATCAGCAGGTCGATTTCAATGTAAATTACACCGGTTTGCCGATGAATGATCCTTATAGGAATGTTTTTGCTTTTATTCTCCAGAATGGCAGATGGGATAATGCCAAAAGAAACCTTAAACCCGATTTTTATGGTAATAATGAGCTTAAATACAACTCATTATCTGATAAAAATATTTTCCGGGGCGGAAATGAATACCGGTATTTCGATATTAAAAGCATCCGGTACAAGTCGGAATATGTGCAGAGAATAGATTATGCCATTCCTAACTATAACGTATATCTCTACCCATCGGATAACAGGGAATTTAAACCATATTTCTATTGGCAGGATTTTAACGGGAAGTATTACATAGCTTTCCAGGAGGGTAAGAAGCCCGATATCGAATCAGATTATGTTTATGTGTATTTCACTCTACCTTCAGATCAGATGATTCCAGGTGGAAAGATTTATATATCGGGTGGTCTGAATAACTGGTCTTTTGATAAAAATAATATGATGACATACAACTCCGAAAGAAAAGAATATGAATCCACGATGCTTCTGAAACAAGGTTGGTATAATTATGAATATGTTTTTCGTAAAGATGGTGAGTACAATGGAATTGCAACATTATTTGAAGGCAGCCACTATGAAACCGAAAACGATTATATTGTTTTGTTATATTACAGGAATCCCCGTGATCGTTACGACAGGGTAATCGGCTCAGTCATTTACAATACACTGAACCATCTAGCCAATTAGCTACTATCGTGTTTGTCCACACCATATTGCATATAAATGGTATGTTTAAGTGTTTTCACTATTTCGGTCATATACTCTTCGACAGCTCTCACAGAACCGGGCAGGGTATAAATCAATGATTTGCCTGTGATACCTGCAATACCCCTGCTGAGCAGTGCATTGGGTTTTTCTCCTCCATATTTTATCCTGATGAATTCCATTATACCCGGGATCTCTTTAGAAAGAAGAGGCGTGACCGTTTCGACTGTTATATCCCTTGGGCCGATACCTGTTCCCCCAGTAGTTATAACAATATTGTAATTATTCCCGGCATTAATTAACAGATCGCTCAAAATCGAAGCATCGTCGGGAATAATAGTCAAATTAACATTATATGACCAGCCGGCTAAGGAAAAAAACTCTTTTATCTTTTCTCTGATTTTTGGTCCGCTGAGATCCTTGTACTCACCTCTGTAAGCCCTGTCACTTAGTGTAATTATCAGTATTTCAAACTTTTCGGGAATATTCATTTTTTAGTTTTTTCCGTGAGACTGATATTATCAATAATCATATTCTTATCTACCGCCTTGCACATATCGTAAACCGTAAGAAGAGCAACACTCACCGCTGTTAATGCTTCCATTTCCACACCTGTTTTCCCGAAGCATCGCACTTCACTTACGACTTTCACACCTGTTTTGTCGATTCCTGCATCGACTTTAATACTATCAAGAACAATATTATGGCACAAAGGAACAAGTGCAGATGTTTCTTTAGCAGCAGATATCCCTGCAAGCTGTGACACCATGAGCACATCACCTTTTTTAAGCAGGTTTTCTTTAATAAGTCGGATAGTCGCGGGTAAAAGAGAGATATGCCCGCTTGCTTTTGCAATTCTTTGCTGATTCTCTTTATCCCCTACATCTACCATAACCGTTTTGCCCTTCTTATCAACATGTGTCAGCTTCTTCATAATTTGTTAACCTCCTATATTATAAAATTCACCTGTTTCGTTCTTTGACCCGCATTCAGGTTTTAATTCTGCTGCGAGTTCAATTGCTTTTTCAAAGCCAAGTTCCCTTATATCAAATTCAATATTGCTGAAAAGACATGGTTTAAGCTTTCCATTTGAAGTCAGTCTTAACCTGTTACATAATGAACAATCGCCTCCGGAACCTCCGTCTACTACTGAAAAATGTCCCCTAACCAGGTCCATCTGACGTATATACCTTATTTCCAAATCATTATTTAGACAAAACCGGGCAACTCCTTTAGCTTCTTCCTCTTCTTTTGAATTCTTTACGACGCAATTGATTTTAACAGGATAAAGTCCGGCTAACTTTGCGGCTTCAATTCCATAAAAAACATCATGGATATTCCCTGTTCTTGTAATTGTTTTAAATTTCCCCGGATCAATTGTATCAAGACTGATATTAACCCGCTGTAAACCAGCATCCTTAAGACCTTTTGCATAATCGCGCAGTAAGATGCCATTAGTTGTCATTGAAAGATCTGTTATACCATCAATATTCGAGATCATTCTTACAAGTTGTATAATTCCTTTTCTGACAAGCGGTTCACCTCCTGTTATCCTGACCTTTGTGACTCCATTTTTTACTGCGGTCAAAGTAAATTCAGTTATCTCATCAAAGGTCAGTATATCCTTATGCCTGAGAAGTTTTATACCTTTTTCAGGCATGCAGTAAATACACCTGAGGTTACATCTGTCAGTTACAGATATACGGAGATAACTGAGGTTTCTGTTAAATCTGTCTAACACTTACAATCTCCCCTTTTTCAATAATATTTGTGCCAGTCTTTATAGCAATTATGCCATCTGCTTCAGCAAGTGCAGCTAGATGGGCCGATCCGTGAAAATCAACTGCTTTAACTTCTGAGTTTTTAGTTATAAGAACAGGCACCCAGCCCATCCTGTCAGAAGATTTTCTTTCGTACCTTTTTGCAATTGGAAGATTCTGCCGTCCCGGATTCCAGTTATGACCCATCATTCTGCAAATAAATGGCCGTATAAGTGTTTCAAACTGAATGAATGAAGAAACAGGATTCCCCGGCAGTCCGAAAACAACTGCTTTTGAATGGACCCCGAAAGTTGTCGGTTTTCCTGGTTGTACATTAACCCTGTCAAATAATATTTTCACCTCTGCACGCCTAAGCACTGATGGAACAAAATCAAAATCTCCCATCGAAACACCACCCGTCAGAAGAACTATATCATTTTCATCGATAGCTTTTCTGATCAGGGCAAAAGTTACCTCTTCATCATCAGGAGCAATACCATAATACATTCCTTCTCCACCTGCCCTTTTCACTTGGCTTAGAAGCTGATAAGCATTACTATTACGGATCTTTGAAAGATCCGGGACAACCGAAGGTTCAACAAGTTCATCGCCGGTGCTCAAAACGCCAACCATGGGCATCTTCTTTACTTTTACGTCGATATGACCAAAAGAGGCCATTATTGCAATATCCTGAGGTTTAATGAATCTGGTCTTTTTGAGTACTACATCTCCAGTTCTTACATCTTCACCTTTATATGATATATTTAACTTTGGTTCGATGCCGGTAAATCTGATTTTACCATTCTGAAGATTTTCTGATTCCTCGACCATAAAAACTATATCACAACCATCGGGGACTATTGCCCCTGTCATTATTTTTGAACATTGATTTTTCAGAACATCTTTTGAAGGAACTTGTCCTGCAGCAATAACCTCAACCACTTCCATCTTATCATACAGATCTTTCCTATGGCATGCGTATCCATCAACAGCTGACCGGTTAAATGGAGGCATTTCCATCTCACAGATAATATCTTCAGCAAGTATGCGTCCGGCTGACATGGTAAATGGAACGATCTCGTTATCAGTCTCAAAGACAGAATTCATCACTATTCTGTAAGCCTCTTCAAATGTTATCATATCCATTTCATTCATTTTTTGTCCGCATACTCAGGCGAAGTCACGACTTCGCCCTTCTTCCTTATATTATGTGGCTTGATTCACTTTTGTCTTTTTACTTTTGTCTTTTATCTTTAAACAGCGCCATTCAATAAAACAATCGATTTTGAAGGGAAACTCACCCATACTTCTTTTTCCTCAGTAAGCCTGAGTCTTTCCATGTCTGCAGCTAGTACGTTTACATAGAACAAATCACCAGCATCTATTGTTACCTCAATTCCAAATTCTGAAGGTATTATTTCAGTCACTTTTCCCCTAATTATATTAAGCTCCTTATCAGAAGGTATTGCGTTAGTCAGTATTAATGAGTCACTCTCAATAATCAGCAGACCGTTACTGCCTGCATTGGCTCCGTTAAGTTTAAATCTGATATTATGCTCTGTTACTCCTGTTAATACGCCATCCTCCCTGGATATCTCAACCCTGAAAAAATTTCTGATACCGGCATAACGAGCAACAAAACGGTTAGCCGGCTTTTTAAATACCTCATCCACCGTACCCTCCTGGATGATCTTTCCGTTATGAATAACTCCTACTCTTTTTGCAAGGCTAATTGCATCCCCATAATCATGAGTTACATGAATTATTGTCTGACCGGCTTTATTCAGATTTCTTAACAACCTTTTAAGATCGTCTTTCAGTGAGGTATCGAGTGAAGAGAGAGGTTCGTCAAGCAGAAGAAGCCGGGGTGAAGTAATTAGTGTTCTTGCAAGCGCCACTCTTTGCATTTCGCCACCAGAAAGCTTTTCTGTACTTCGCTCAAGAATATGTTTTATATTCATAGCGGTAGCAGCTTTTTCAACCTTTTCCGCAATGCTTTTCTTATCTTCTTTCCGTGCTCTCAGCGGGTAAGCAATATTTCCAAAGACTGTCATATGCGGGAAAACAGCATAATCCTGAAAGACAATCCCAACCTTTCTGTTCTGAATGCGTTGTCGGGTAATATCAACCTCATCAAGGATTATAGAACCGGTATCGGGATGTTCCAATCCTGCAATCAGCTCCAGAAGCCGGGTTTTTCCGGACCCTGACCTGCCGAGTAAAACATAGTACTGTCCGTCTGATACTTCCAGATTTATATCAGTTAGGGCAAAATCGCCAAGTCTTTGATTTATATTAATCAGTCTGAGCATCCGTGCTTAAAGGTTTTTCTTTTCTTTTCAATGAAAAAAGTCTCAATAGAATTAAAAACAGCAATGCCACCAGGATAAAAAATACTGCTGCCGGTCTTGCATAATTAAGTCCGTATGAACTAAACCTTTCATAGATAAGTACAGGTGCGATCATAGGATGATAAGCAATAATGACCACAGCACCAAATTCACTCATTCCCCTGGCAAACATCATAACAAATCCGGTCGTAATACTACGCCATCCCAGAGGCAGTGAAATTGTAAAAAAAACTTTCGTATGACTTGCCCCAAGATTAAGCGCGGCCTTTTCAAGCCTCTCAGGCACTGCAGCAAAACCATCGCGGGCAGCATTTATCAGAAAAGGTAAACTGACGAAAGCCATTGCGAGAGCTATTCCAGATGGATGATTTACCAGGTTGAGACCAAAGATGGAAGCAGTTTTCCCAAGGAAACCATCGCGCGAGATGAATCCGAGCAGAGCTATACCTGCAGCGGTATGAGGCAGCACAATAGGAAGATCAATTATTCCCTGAACTACATTTTTAAACAGGAATTTTTTACGCGCCAGCAGCCATGCAAACGGGATAGCTCCTATCGAGAATATAAAAGTAGCTGTGAAAGAAACCCACAGGGTCAGCCAAACACTCTGGTGAACTTCTTTATCCTTTACAGCTTCAAGAAACTCAGCACTTCCTGTATGAATGAACATACCTGCAAGGGGTGCCAGAATGAACAGCAGCACCAATGATGAAAGAATCATTACAATCCATGTAAATATGCTGTTCCTTCTCATCAGAAATTCAATTCTTATTGGCCTTTGCAAAATATTTTAATAACCTTGGTGGCAGCTTCATGACAGGCTCTGCAAGAAGTGGCACCAGCGGGTCTTGTCCATTCTTTCTGAATATACTCATTCCTTCCGGACTCAGGAGAAAATCCATAAAATTAATTGCTTCTTCTTTCTGAGGTGCATTGTCCAGAATAGTGATGCTGTAATTAATATAATCTCCCGTGATATTCATTTTTATTCCCGGCTTGCTCCCGGCGACATATGTACTTACAGATGAATAGAAGCTATTTTTTGACGGATCCGAAAGGTTAATTTCTTTGGGCAGTTCAATATATTTTAGTCCATGTTGTATTGCAACTGACTTGTACTGAAACATATAATCGATAGCATTCGATTCAAGCAGGGCCACAAGGTCAACCTCTTGAGGCCGGATATATTCCTTGTCTTTGGAAGAGAACATTTCAGTTAACCCTGGTCTCTTATAATACTTTTCAGCAAGCTTAAATGAGAAGATAGTCCTGTAACCACACGGGTCAGAATCCGGATCTGATCTGGAATAGATTACGTCCTTCATCTGAAGTATATCCATCCAGTTATCAGAATTGATCACTTTTGAATATTTTGATTTTTCCAGGTATGCAATAACAATTTCATTGGTTGCAAACCTTATGCTCCAGCTGGCATAGTCCGGAATAAGTAATTCATTGATAACAAAATAATCTGATGAGGCCAGTATATCACACGGCTTTTTAAGCTCTGTGACCTTTCTGGCACATACAAGGCTTCCGGCGGATTCAAGATAAATTTTAGTGCCGGGATTTCTTTTCTCATACTCCTGGGCTATCTGTTTTATTGGAACGGAAAGTGAGCCGGCATGGAAGATAATTAATTCTCTTTGCTGATCTCTGGATTGGCTAAATGAATTAAACGGGTTAATTAAAATTGTTAATAACATAATAATTAAGACTCTCATAATTGGTAATTATTTTAACCATTTGGTACAACTATTAAAATTGGTTTACGGTTAGTAGAGACACCCAAATTAGGCGTCTCTACAATAATCGCAAATTTAAATCTTTTTTTCAGCGATTTTTAATATCGTGGTTATTGTCTTCCAGTTTCTGGCAGTACCAAAGATACCCATTTTCTTTTCGAAGAAATTTGTATAGAGTTTTGTCCTTCCAAAACCATTTGGGCAATAAACGAAAACTTCCCTGCAAATAACCTTAAATTTATCCGGAGGGTAGTCGATATCTGCAACTTTTTGAATCTGAGAATCAGATGGTTTTTCATGAAGAAAGAGAACTGCCATCTTCGCCGGGTCAAAATTTGATTCTCCGAGGAAAGGATTTGAAGAAAATAAATCAATCAGCTCCTGATTTGTTCTGATCATAACAGGAATGATATAATTGTATCTTTCCAGAATTGCCTGCTCTATATCGGTCACTATGACAGACACGTGTCTGTTGCCGGGATCGCTGAAAATTACGTTTCCACTCTGAATGTAGGTCTCTGCATCTTTTAATCCGAGGCTAATATATAGTGCTGAAAGGTCGGCCATCTTAATTGAGTTATGGCCGGTCATATTTACACCCCGAAGGAAAGAGATATAAGTTTGCATTTTAAATTATTGTGTTATATCAGCCTGATGACAGTAGAGACGCCCAAATTGGGCNNTTTTCAGGAATTCGATTGTCGGAACACCATTCTTATTCCAACCTCTTCTTCTATATACTGCATCTACCAGAGATTCATACTGATCTTCACGATATTTCCTCAGAACTTTCATTTTCTCTATAGTTGATTTCCCTGACGGTTCGAATCCAATCTTTTCCTTAAGCTGTTTNNGCACGATATGGCTGCCTGTCGTGAATACGGGTTCCATAACCACGCCTAAGGTTAAATACCCTTTGAAAATTATATACACGTTCGGAATCCTCCAGCAACCTCTTCTTATCAAATTTCCGACCAGTAACTGCCTTATAAATAGTTACATAATTATCAACATGCTCAGGCACTTTAGCAGGTTCATCAGTCTGGGCATTATTTTCGGGTTCAACATCATTCCATGGCAGTTTACACAGACCTACAAGTCCGAACCAGGTACGGAACATCGGAAAATAATGAAGCGCTTCAGCTTTATTTTCAAATGTAGGTATCTGGTTATTGACCATATCCATGAATATCAGCCATGCTTCATCATGTTGAGGACCTTTATTTGTGAGAGCAAAACCTCCTTGCTGTGCAAGCGATTCCTTCGACATATACTGGGAGTATTCAAGTCCCTTATTTTCCATTCCGATATCGTTCAAAAATCCAGGATCGCCCCAGCCATTCTTAATGAAAAGCTCTTTCATCTTGCGGACTCCTGTACCGGCAATCTTCCCGAATCCTTCACCACGCGCCAGTTGATGCAACATTTCAAATGCAGCTGTGGAATTCCCGAAGTTAAGATCCAGACCACCTGTTCTGACCTTGTTGAGAATCCCGTTCTGGAAACACTCCATTACAAATGCGGTGACTGTGCTCCATGTAATTGTACATATTCCGTAAGTATCGCAATAGAAATTTGTTTCAATGATATATTCGGGATCGAATATTCCACAGTTTGACCCAAGACCTGCAGCATTCTCATATTCAGGACCATCTACAATAACTTTTTGTCCCTTGTAAGGACCCGTCTTCAAAATAAAATCATCTATACCTTTACTGCACGACATATTGCAGCCTATCCAGCAGCCATCAGGAATATTCTGGGTGAAATTTCTTTTCCAGACCGACGAATCGATCTTATAGGAATCGGGATGGCTTCCATATTTATAATTCATTACAGGCAACAGGTCATGATCGTTCATAACCTCCATCAGATGAGCTGTCCCGACCTGTCGCATCTGACATTGTTTATCATCAAGTTCACGGATTTCCCTGTTAAAACGTTTGCCTCTCTCCATAATAGCCTCAAGATCAACTACATTGTTGAGATTACCTTTTACTCCGGGAATTTTGCAGACAAGAGCTTTAATTTTTTTATTGCGAAACACCGTTCCTATCCCTCCCCTCCCGGCTTGTTTTAACCGGACCTTTTTCCTCTTTGAATCGTAAAAACTAAAATTAAGCATTCCGATCAATGAGTGTTCCGCCGCTGAACCTGCTGAAACTACCCCTATGTATTTCTTTTCATTGTCGTTATCAGCAAAAATTTTAGCAAGCTGTTCCCCCAAAAGATGGCTGTCAACAGCTTCTGCCGGGGCTTCAAATATTTTAACTTTATGGTTTAAGCCATCAATAAAAACAATAACATCTTTGTCCGCTTTTCCCTGCAGCTCAATTGCGTCAAATCCGGAAAACTTAAGGAATGGTCCAAAGAACCCCCCCACATTGCTATCCATAACCGAGTTAGTCTGAGGTGACAAACTGACTACCAGCGATTTACCTGTTCCTGAATATTGAGTTATCCCTCCAATGGGCCCGGAAGATATAATGATCTCGTTTTCAGGATCATCCCATTTTGTTTCAGGTTTTGTAGCATCCCAGAGAAGCCGAAGACCATACCCTTTCCCACCTATGAATTTTTCTTTCATGACAAGCGGAACATCCTTCTCTTTTATTTCAGTTGTACCCACATTAATGTAAAGTATCTTGTCGGTATAACCTTTATCCAGGGGTGTCCAGTTATAATCCCAGTCTTTTAAAAGTCTATGCTGTGCTTTTATTGACGTTATATCCATAAATAAAAATATTAGGAGTCTTTAAATCCGCGATTAATGAGATCAAAATTACGATTTTCTTACGTGTTTTAGCATGATATCGATCAGTTGCTATGGTTTTCGTACTTGTAAAAACATTAAAAGGTTCATATCTTTCGGATTGATAAATGAAAGAAGGCATAAATTGAACTCGTTGATATAATGGTTTGACCTGGGAAATAATGAGATTCTCTGAAATTAAAACTCATCTTTCAAAATTCAGGATAGGAATTGCCGGAGCGGGAGGCCTTGGCTCAAATTGTGCTGTTGCCCTTGCCAGATGTGGGATTGGCACTCTTGTAATAGCTGATTTTGATGTCATTGAAGAACCAAATCTTAACAGGCAATATTATTTCATCAACCAGATCGGTTTGATGAAAACAGTTGCTCTGAAAGAAAATATCGCGCATATCAATCATGAAATCGTTGTTATCATCCATCAGACGAAACTTAACAGAATGAATATTACTGAAATCTTTTCAGGCTGTAATATAATTGTTGAAGCGTTAGACAGTGCAGCAATGAAAGAGATGCTGATCGAAACTGTTCAGATAAAAATGCCCGGCATTCCAGTGGTTGTAGGATCCGGAATGGCAGGGTGGGGAAAAACAAATGATATCATTACCAGAAAAATAGATGACACGCTATATGTTTGCGGTGATGAGTATTCAGAAGTATCTGATAATCTACCCCCTATCGCACCACGTGTCGGGATTGTTGCAAACATGCAGGCTAATGTTGTTATCGAACTTCTATTGAATATTAAGTGATTGATAACCCGTAAACCAATGAGGATCTTATTAAATAACAGGGAAGAAGAATTCATAAAGGAGTCAATCAGTGTGAATGAAATGCTTACTATTAAGAAATTTTCATTTAAGATGAGAATAATAAAAGTCAATGGCCTCTTAATATCTAAAGAAAAATACGATACAACTTTTATACATGAGGGTGATGATGTACAGATGCTTTATCTCATGAGCGGAGGTTGAAAAAAAAATTGTAGGTTTGTATCATGATTTTCAGGTTTAATTTTTCAGACAAAATCCCTGCCGTATTCCGGAATAAATATGTCCTGACGATCATTATTTTCGTAGTATGGGTATTACTTTTAGATTCTAACAACCTTATCGCCAGGTACAAGGATATGAGGGAACTGCATAAACTCAAAATTGACCGGGAATATTACATCAAGCGCATTGAAGAGGATAAGCAGAAGCTTCATGAATTGAAAACTGACAACCGTAATCTCGAAAAGTTTGCCAGGGAACAGTACCACATGAAGAAACCTGACGAAGATCTTTATATTATTCTTACTCCCTCGGAAGATCGTAAAATTACCAGGAAGAATAAGTAATATTTATTATCCATTTGTTGCCTGCCCCTGGCTTTGTTTAAAAATCCATTTTAACCACTAAGTACTCAAAGAAGGAGCAAGGTACACAAAGGCAAAACCATTTAATTCAGCCCTTTGCGATCTTTGTGTAAATACTTTGTGAACTTTGTGGTTAATGTATTTCTATCTTTTCCATCTCTCTGTAATATAGCAGCAGGTCTTTTACTTCTTTTGATTTAAATATGATACCTCTGGTTTCGAGTAATTCTGAAGCAGCAATATCAACAGGCCTCTTTTCAAAGAAATCTATATGAACGAAGTTCAGGTATTTTACAATTCTGAACATGTTAAACCATACAAAAAACCGTTTTTTAAATGATAGCAACCCTGATGTATTATTCTTTATCTCAATCATTTTTTCAATCCACTCCTTTTCATTTAAAAACAATTTGAGGCCCTTAGGAATCAAGCTGAAATAATTGTTCAATTCCGTGGCGCCGGATTCAAAGAAAATATCAATCAATTCAAAGAATGTCCGGAGTTCCTTAAATGCCAATATATTATATGTTAAAAGCGCTGAGCTTTTATCAGCGCTAAGTTTACCGATCGATGCTCCGGTCCCGAATGGTACCCTGGCAGAAGCTCTCGGCGATGGATAAACTGTGGTTGAGTTTAAATTGAAATAACCTCCTGCGGGAACCAGTTTCTGAATGAAATAAAAGTCCTCACCTGCCTGTCTCCTGTTCATACCCCCGGCTTTTATATATGGCAGTGCTTTTACAGCTATTGCAGAACCGACTGTATGAAAAACATATGGAAATCCTGAATATGCCAGTGCCTGAAAATAGTAACGCAGATGCAGTTCATATAAAGTAATATAGTTAAAAATGGTTTCCGGGTAATTAGTTCCTGAAAGAGGATGTTCGAAATAAATTGAGCATGCATTATGGTCAGTTTTTTTCAACAATTCATTGTATACTTCTAGAAAGTAATTCCGGTCAACAGTACAGTCTGCATCAAGATTAAGAATAACTCCGTCGGATTTCTTAATGGTGTCGAAACGACGTATTGCTTCATCCATTCCCGTCTTTCGTGCAAGTCCCACTCCCCATCCGCTGACAGGCGGATGTCCGATCATAAAAGCAAAAAGCCGGAAGAAACATTTATTATTTTCTTTCTTCCAGCTTTCAATATTGTTAAAGGTTATTCTGTTGTTCTCTAAACTCTCCCTGTCTGCATCATAAGGAGCATTTATTACAATAATAACTTCTACATTGCATTCCGGTGCGCTGCATTTTGCAAGAGAATCAAGTAATTTATTTATCCCCGGTTCATTATAGGCAGGTACTACTACAATTATACCAGTCTCACTATCAATAGCCTCTTCAATTTTCTGAGGGAATAGAGCCCTTGTTTCAAGATAGGTTGAGGCAAAACCCATTGGNNTATACTGATAGTTGTAATCTGACTTGTTTTCCTCGAGGAATTTTGTGATATAATCGAGTATCTGACGATTCATAACCTGCTCTTCTTCCACAAGGTTTGATTGGAGTTTATCACGTAAAGATACAAGTTCCTGTTGCTGCTGAACAAGCGATTGTTCAATCTGTGCTGCAGTAGCCCTGGTAACAAGGCCTTTATTTACTTTATCCTGATAATCTTTTGCGCCTTTCTCATATTGACTACCTTTTGAACTAAGCTCTGCTTCAGCACTTTTTTGCTTAGCCATCAAATCGTTTCTTCTGTCCAAAAACATATTAAATTTAAAAATAACGGTATCTATATTTATATAAGCAATTCCTTGAGCCGGAGATCCGATGGTATTAGCGGCTGTTTCACTTTTTTTAGATTTTTTATTCCCCGAAAAATGCAGAAAATAAAGGCCTGTCACAGCCAAAAACAGAACAACATACAGTACTACAGATAGTTTCTTCATCTCAAATTGAATATTTGTTAAACATTAGTCAGGCGCAAATATAAACAATTTAATAAATTAGACTTACTCTGACGAATAATTTTAGGCTGGTTTTCTTTGAGAAGGCACAATGGTATAACTGTACAACAATGCAATGGTACTAAAATGTACATACTAGACTAAAGTTGGATTTGCCCTTTAGCCTTTGAGCCTTTACACCATTGAGCCTTTAATTAGAATTCCGGACAGGGTATTGCTCTGATTCGCTTTTTAAGTTGACCCAGTGTCAGGTTATTGAATTCATAAACGAGAGAGATCTCATGAGAACCACCTGTTGAGCCAATAAGGTTGGAAATCGTGAAGTCATAACTATAGCCTATATGAAGTTGTTTGGTTTTGATTCCGATCAGACCAATGATTGCATCTCCGGCCTGAGATGTGACCAGCGGGATCCCCCTGTACCATAATCCGAATATAAGCGGATCTTTATAATAATACAGGCCAAGATCAGACTGGTAAAATTTACCCTGTTTTTGAAAGTTAAAAGCGACTGATAGAATTTCCTGAGTTTTTTGACGTAACCGTGTCTGTTTCAAAATCTGAGTACCTCCAAATAAATTAATTTTGACAGGAAGCGTTGCATCATTGCCATAAAATGATGTTTTAGGAGTAAGCAGATGATCGAGAGTAAAACCGCCCCAGGTCCTTGAATTATACACAAGAGCAGAGGTTGCAAAATCCACATCAGCTACATTATCAAAAGGAGGAGGCGTTACAGCTGGTGTGGTTCCACTGCCTGTTATCTGACTGTTAAAGACAAGTTTGCCAATGTCAAGCCCCAGGTAGTAGAATTTAAAGTTAACTCCGGGCCTGATATGCCATTCTTTATTTATATTAAAATCGTAAGAATAGAGCAAACCAATATTCGTTGTACTCAGATTTCCTGATCCGGCAACATCATATGTTGCAAGTACCCCGATGCCTGAATTGAAGTTCGTCAGGGCTTTATCAAACGAAATGCTGTAGGTATTAAACACTCCTGGAACAGCAGGCCATTGATCCCTGTAGTTTACAGCAAATCTGTATTCATTGGTTGCACCCGCAAAAGATGGAGCAAGATACAATGCATTCGCATAAAACTGGGAGAATGTAGGATCCTGACCAAAACTATCTGTTAATATGATGAATGACAGTACAACCAAATATATGATCCTCTTCACCAAGATCGATCCTGTTAGGTTTATATTGACGAAAATAGTCAAATGAAATTAGAATCTAATATGATTTAACGAATTTTATATCTAAAAGATTCGTCTTCACTCAAATATTTTAATAAAATGGGAAAAGAATAAGACGAATGTCTTATATTTTTTGATGAATAAAAGGATGAAGTTTTAACAGAATATCATCCGGGAAATGTCATTTTTTAAGAAGAGTCACATCGCCCATTTTTATGAAAGGTTCACCGTTTCTGAATTTAACACGGACTTTCCAGATATAAACACCAGGTTCGCATAATTGTCCATAATTATAGCCATCCCAACCTAAATTTATATCATTGCTTTCAAAAATCTGTATTCCCAGTTTACTGAATATTTTTAGCTGATAATCAGATACACCTGAATAAGATGGATGAAATACCTGCGCTGCTTCATCACTCTTCAACGAATAATAACCGCCTGAAGGACCTTGTGCATTTGGAATAAAAGCATTCGGGAAATTGATAAAATATTGTGAACCGGAAAGTGCATTAAAAACAGTCACTGAATCTGAACAACCCCAATCTGAAAGTGCTACAAGCCGGACATTGTAATTACCGAATTTCGTATAAATATGGCTAGGCTCAAAGATCTCAGAAGCAGATCCATCTCCAAAATCCCATTTGAACCGAACAGCATTTGTGGAATAATTCAGAAAACGGATCTCATCATTTGGAGTGCCAGTCTTTTCGAGTGCGATTTCAAAATGTGCCTGTGGCCTTGGATGAACTGTCACTGAAGCAGTTGATATTATATCTTTCCCAGCATGGTTAATAACTTCCAGAACAACTTTATATTCCCCTTCAACATCAAAGATCCATTCAGGATCCCTCTGGTCCGAATAACCACCATCACCAAAAGTCCACCTGCAAGAATCAAAAGAAGTTGATTTATTATGAAATCGGATTTTCAGCGGAGCACAACCAGCCGAATCATGTGGTTCAATTAAAAATGCTTCGGGTTCAAATCCAGTCTGGAGCTTTTTCTTATCAGGCATTGCTTCGTTGAATAACCCATTTTTAGAAAATGAGTTACGGAGACTGGTTGGGAAAGAAGTGACTCTTTGATGTGATTCAACAACTTTTGAGACTTCAGATTCTGATTTAACAGGAAGTGGCGAAACTTTTGTGCTCCTTATTAATTCATTGTGAATTACATTTGAAATACCAGGTTTTGTCCTTATGGGTTGTACAGCCCTGACTTCAATATAACTGCTTGTGTCGGTTTTGTTTAATTTGTCTTGATTATTTAAGGGATTTATAATATCAGAGTTCCTTGCCCCTGAAAAAAGAATAACAGCGGCAGTAATTCCTGTTATCAGTATACCGCCTATATAGTATATATTTAACCTGGCAGGATTAAAACGCAGGAATTCTTTTCTGGCTACCCGACGCATAAGATTTGATTTGACTGCTGCATCCGGGATAACTTCAGCATATTCCAGTTTTTGCCTGAATAACTCCCTTAAATTAATATCTTTCTTTCTTGTTTTCAATTAACTATTAATACTAAACTGATTCTTTAACTATTTTCCGAATAACTACTTTTTAATTTTCCAAGCTTTTCAAGTTTACCTCTTATTACAGCTTTTGCCCTGCTATACTGCGACTTAGATGTATTTGTATCTATCCCCAGCATCTCAGCGATTTCTTTATGTTTATACCCTTCTACAGCATACAGGTTGAAAACCGTTCTGTAACCGGTCGGTAATTCATTTAGCACCTTATACAATTCATCTGAGGTAAAAAAATCTTCCTCAAAACTTGTTACTCCTGTTTCAATAGACACATACTCCTCAATCTCAATATGATACCTGTATTTAAGGTTTTTATGATAATGAGTTATTGCAGTGTTTACTGCTACCTTTCTTAACCAGCCTATGAAAGAACCTGATCCTGTAAAATCCTTTATGTTATAAAATATCTTCAAAAAACAGTCCTGTAAAATATCCTCAGCCTCAGCTTTATCAGAAGCATATCTGAGACAAACGCCAAGCAGAAGATGCGAATACTTATCGTATAATACCTGTTGCGCCTTTCTGTCATGTTTAGCACACAACTCTATTATTTGCCGGTCGCTCATCATAAATTGAGGACATTTCTAAGACCTTTCAAAAAAATAAAAGGTTGCATAATATGAAAATATTTCTTCAAAATAAATGAATTCATGCCTTTTTCATCATTCCAGAATGACAAAGGTCATTAAAAAATAATTTGAGATCTGTTTAATTAGCATTTTAATTCAGATAAAAAGAAAATTAGTTTATTTAAGATATAAATTCAAATTATGTTCAATAAATTCATTGCAGCAATAATTCCTTATTTTCCGAAGAAATTTATCTGGATATTTTCAAGGTCATATATATCCGGTGAGACTATTGATGACGCAATGCGTGTATCTAAAGATCTGAATAGCAAAAATATAAAAGTCACTCTTGATGTTCTCGGGGAATTTATAAAAACTCTTGAAGAAGCTGAGTCAAATAAGGAGGAGTATCTTAATCTGATTGATATTTCCTGTAAAAACCATATTGATGGGAATTTTTCGCTTAAACCTACAAGCTTCGGTTTGCTGCTCGACAGGGAGATCTGTTATAAACACATCCGGGAGATCGTCGCAAAAGCTGCCACCTGCAGCGGTTTCATAAGAATTGATATGGAGGATTCTCCATGCACCGATGATGAGATAGTATTATTTCGTAAACTTAAATCTGAATTTCCTGCAAATGTGGGACTTGTCGTGCAGGCATACTTAAGAAGGACACTGAGAGACCTTGAACAAATGATTGACCTTAACAATGTTGCAATTCCCGTTAATTACAGACTCTGCAAAGGGATTTATGTTGAATCTGAATCAATCGCGTTCAAAAAATATGAAGAGATCAACCAGCATTACCTGGAGGACCTTGAATTCATGTTAAGGAATAAGATCTATGCTGCTATTGCCACCCATGATAAACCTCTTATTGAAGGCGCATACGACCTGATCAGGAAATATAATGTCCCTAAAGATATGTATGAGTTTCAGATGTTGTACGGAGTAACACCAAGGCTTCGTGAAAGCATTGTAAATGAAGGACATACTATGAGAGTATATGTTCCGTTCGGAAAACAATGGTTTGGCTATTCAACCCGTCGCCTTAAAGAAAATCCCAAAATGGCAAGTCATATAATCAAAGCCATATTCTATAAAGGATAAATAGACTCACGACCCACGATGCTAGACACAAGGAACAAAAATAATTGAGTTTTCCCTGCGTCGTGAACCGTGTGTCGTGAGTCTATTTTCTTACTTCGTCTGTTTAAGCGATTCCAGGTACTTCTTATGAATCTGATTAAGTTCCTGATCAGTTAGATTCTGTTCAAAAGGAGCAGGTTCTTCAGGATACCCATGAAGAAGAAGATATGCAGCCGGAAGCAATAATAATGGATTTATGCCTGCTATCATGTCGGAAGGAATGCCACCTTTCTCGTATGCATCAACCTTCTGTTTCTGGCGTAATAAATTATAATTAGTTTCTGGATCTCCCAGCCGGTTCTGAGTGTTTCGGGCCTGGTAAGCAGATACTGCTACATTATACCTGGCATTTTCAAACGTTGAAGGAATCCTCCTCGGTGGTCTCATCATTTCAGATTTAAGGTTGGTGAGCCTCGGAACAATAACTACCTCCCCAATCAATAATGTATCGGTTTGCATATATATACCTGCAACAAACTCAAGCCCTGCCAGTGTATCACTTACATACATTGATGTTGACTTATAGCCAAGATGCTTAAAAAGGACCGTATCTTTCCTGTTCACGTAAAATGCAAAAGTCCCATCAGTACTGCTGACCGAAGAAAAAGCGCGATTGATCAGGATCTGTGCATTAGAGACTGGATAAAGAGTACTTGCATCCATCACAATGCCATGAAAAAGAATTCTGACTTCTGAATTTGCTTTTTCCTGAGAGAAACAGGATTGAAATAAGAAGAATAATAAAATAACCAGTGAAAAATTGCCTTTCATTTTTATTTATCCTTTTTCAGCTTAATTATCAGCTCTTTTAAGCTTCTCTTGGGAACATGGTGATTTTTGTTCTTATCTCTCCAGTATTTCACATCTGCCGCTTTTATATCTTCGACAATTACATTTTCTACAGGTTTCCCCAGTGCAAGAATTAACAGTATTTCGAAGTTATCAGGGATTGAAAGGTCATTGCTTAGCTCTTCCCGCTTAATTGATCCGATTATACACCCTCCAAGACCGGCCTCGGTGGCTCCAAGCATAATAATATGCGCAGCAATTCCGTGATCAACGCCAAATATATCTGATATTGATTTATCCCCAAGAATTATAATATAAGCAGTCGGCCTCTCTCCTTTTTCCGGTCCCGGCCAATCTGTTAAGTATCCCGCCCAGGCCAGGTATGGGAATACCTTTTCACAACCCTTTACTGTGTTGTAATAAAGATATTTCAGAGGCTGTTTATTTGCCCCTGATGATGACAGCCGCGCAAGATCAATAAGCGATTCAATTGTTTGGGAATCAATCTGGTGTGACTCATCGAAACGACGATAAGATCGGGTTTTAAATATCAGTTCCTTTAAGTTCATGATCTATATTTTTGTTAATCTCGAGCTATATTAGCAGAAGTAAATCTCAAATGGCTTCTAAGGTTAATAGCCTGTGAATACCATCAGAACCGTTTTGAGATCTGATCCCAGTCAAGGATCTCCCAGAATGCCTTAATGTAGTCGGGACGCTTATTCCTGTAATCAATATAGTATGCATGTTCCCATACATCGCAAGTTATCAGAGGCTTAAGCCCTCTGCGCAAAGGGTTGCCAGCGTTTGATTCCTGAACTATCTGCAGTATTCCGTCATCATTTTTTACCAGCCAGGCCCAGCCGGCTCCAAAAAGGGTGGCAGCAGCTTTGTTAAATTGCTCCTTAAATGAATCAAAAGAACCAAATGAATCATTTATTGCGTCAGCGAGATCGCCTTTTGGAATCTTTCTTCCATCGTGAGCAAAAGACTCGAAATAAAATGTATGATTCCATACCTGGGCAGCATTATTAAAAATGGCGCCTTCAGCTTTCTTAATAATTGTTTCCAGATCGGCTTTTTCAAACATAGTACCAGGAATTAGTCCGTTCAGATTATTAACATATGCCTGATGATGTTTACCATAGTGGAAATCAAGCGTTTCTTCACTTATGTACGGCACAAGTGCATTTAGCTTGTACGGAAGTTTAGGTAGTTCAAATGCCATGACTTAAATATTTTGAATGAATACTCTTAACACTAAAACAATGAACAATTATCTATGTTCAAATTTATCATTTTTAAACCACAGTTTGATCAGAGCTTAGTAAGAAAAATTCTGTCTGGCAATCGGGGTATAACTTTTTTCTCGCCGGCAATCCTGAAGAGTTCTACAATTGCTTCTCTTCCTCTGGGACCAAGGTTGAGGGTATATTCATTTACGAAGAGCTTAATGTGGTTATTCATGACAGTGCTGTCCATCTCCCTGGCGTTACCGGAGACAAAATCGTAAGAGGCAAATGAATCTTTGTATGCATACTCAAGACTTCTTCGCATTATACGATTGACTTTCTGAGCAATATCATCTGGAATATTTCTCTTTATAACAATAGCTCCAAGAGGTATTGGAAGCCCTGTAAGTGTCTCCCAGTACTCCCCCATATCAGCTAATTTATGAAGCCCTCTTCTATAATATGTAAATCTTGTTTCGTGGATTATAAGTCCTGCATCTACTTCACCTTTTAAAAGGGCATCTTCAATATTTGAAAAGAGATATTCAGTCTTATTAACCACATCAGGCCAGGCTATGCTGAAGAGGAGGTTGGCAGTTGTATAGTTCCCAGGTATAGCAATCTTCAAACCAGGCAGTTCTGAGATACCTATACGGCGCTTGCTTATCAGTAAAGGTCCGTTCCGATGACCGAGCGCGCTTCCCGCATCCAGAATCAGGTAGTTCTGTGCCACATAAGCGTAAGCATGATAGCTGATTTTTGTAATATCAACATCTGACCTAAGAGCTCGTCTGTTTAACTCTTCAACATCAGCAAGAAAATAATCAAACTCCAACCCTTCATTATCAATTCTGCCATGTACCATTGCATCAAAAATGAATGTATCGTTAGGACATGGCGAGAAACCTAATGTTAATTTCATAAAATCACTATAATGTTAAAAGTACTTCAACAAGTTTTTCTGATAGATTATTGATCGCCAGGGCAATGTTCCAATTATTTTTATTCCGAGGTTCAACTTTATTTGATACAGCCCTCAGAGCCAAAAAAGGAATTTTTTCCCTGCAGCAAATATAGAAAAAAGTTGCACCTTCCATCGTCTCGATGTCAGGATTAAATTTTTTCAATAGTTTTCTCCTGGTAGTTTCAGAACCGGTAGCAGTATTGACCGTAATTGCCCTGACAGGTTTTACAATCCCTTTCATCTTTGCGCTATACCCTGTATCGGCATATAGCAAACCATCATTGTATGGGAACTCATGTGCACTGATCAGTCCGGCTTCGGAAAGTGTAAAAAAACTATCCCCATCTTCAATTCCTGCATCTGCAAAACAGTCAGAAAGAGGCATTACAACATCTCCAATTACCAATTCATCTTTATAACTTCCTGCAATTCCGGCATTAATAGCAAGATCGGGGGTTTCATTCTGCGATAACCACTGTTTCATAGCCCATGCCGTGGAGACTGATCCCACACCTGCAACGAGAAGGCTGATATCAAAGCCCCCAAACCTGTAATTTTCCTGAACAGCTTCCATTTGCTTTATTTTTTTCAGGGCATCAGCTTCTGAACTTGTGGCTGTAATAAATAATATTTTTAATGACATGGTTACATTTAGGATAATCCAAATTGAAAGAAGAGTAAATATATCGCTTTTCTGAATTATGAAGATCAAAATTATTGGTTAATATTGTATCATAAATATACCAGAGTATGATATACCTGACTCGCCGGGAAAGATTCTGCGCCGCCCACAGAATGTTCAGGAAGGAGTGGTCTGATGAGGTTAACCAGACAGTATTCGGGAAATGCTCTAATCCAAACTGGCACGGGCATAACTATATTTTATGGGTGACAGTTAAAGGGGAGCCTTCTGAAGAACATGGATTTGTAATGAATATCAACATCCTGAAACAGATAATCCTCGAAACCGTGATCAATAAGATTGATCATAAAAACATTAATCTTGAGGTAGACTTTATGAAAGGGAAAATTGCGACAACCGAAAATCTGGCTATTAGTATCTGGAATGAACTTAAGCCATATATTGAGAAGGAAGGGGCAAGTCTGCATTGTGTTAAAATTGAAGAAACTGAAAATAATTCAATAGAATATTATGGCTAAAAAAATAGAAAAGGTAAATGATGGAAACAGGCTGGTCGCTGATGGTTATAATAAAATTGAAACATGGAATAACGAAACCATAAAAGAAATAGCATCAATGTACTATAGGATCCTTAAACTGATAGGCGAAGATCCTGAAAGAGAAGGGCTTGAAAAGACACCCGTAAGAGTCGCAAAAGCTCTTAATTATCTGACGATGGGGTATAACCATAATCCCTGCGAGATAATAAACTCCGCTAAGTTTAAAGAGGATTATAAACAGATGGTTATTGTAAAAGACATCGATCTCTATTCCATGTGTGAGCATCATATGCTACCGTTTTATGGAAAAGCTCATGTTGCATATATTCCAAACGACTATATTACAGGTCTGAGTAAAATAGCCAGGGTGGTAGAAGCATTCAGCAGGAGGTTACAAGTCCAGGAAAGACTTACAATGCAAATAAGGGACTGTCTTCAGGATTGCCTTAATCCACTAGGTGTGGCAGTTGTCATTGAGGCACAGCATATGTGCATGCAGATAAGAGGCGTTCAGAAACAAAACTCCGTGACAACTACTTCAGCTTTCACGGGAATTTTTCTTGAAAAACTGAATACCCGTGAGGAGTTCATTCATCTTATCGGCACTAAACTTCACTGAACAATATAATGAAAGCATATGTTTTCCCCGGACAGGGAGCACAGTTTCCCGGAATGGGTAAAGATATTTATGAGAAATCGATCCTGGCCAAAGATTTGTTTGAGACAGCCAACACAATACTTGGATTCCGGATAACCGATATTATGTTTGCCGGTACTGAAGAAGATCTTAAACAGACCAGGGTAACGCAGCCTGCTGTTTTTCTGCACTCAACAATACTGGCTTACGTTCTTGCCAGTTCCTTCAGACCCGATATGGTTGCCGGTCATTCCCTTGGTGAATTCTCAGCCCTTGTTGCAAATAAGACACTCACTTTTGCCGACGGGTTACTCCTGGTGTCAAAAAGGGCATTGGCTATGCAGAAAGCATGCGAAAAAGCTCCATCAACTATGGCTGCAATTCTTGGTATGAATGATAAGCTGGTTGAGGAAGTTTGTGCTTCCATAAAAGAAGTTGTAGTCCCGGCAAATTATAACAGTCCCGGACAGATTGTAATTTCCGGTTCAAATGAGGGAATTGATAAGGCTATTGAAACGCTCAAAGAAAAAGGTGCAAAAAGAGCTATTAAACTGGCTGTCGGAGGAGCATTCCATTCACCACTGATGGAACCTGCACGTCTGGAGCTTGAAGA
>PLML01000105.1 GCA_003141525.1 Bacteroidales bacterium | reverse complement strand
AAATAATAGTTATTTCGATGGCTACTGAATTCCCAGTAAGCCTTACCGACAAACAATTGTGGCTGAATGACCATTTCCCTTTTATAAGCTGGAAGCAGGTCGTTTTCTGTGGCAATAAAAGCTTAATCCCTGCAGATTTAATGATTGATGACCATTTAAAGAACCTTGATAATTTTGATGGTGAAACAATTATGTTCATCCAGCCTCATAATATAAACAAAACTGATCACCATCATAAAACAGTTTCTTCATGGGCAGAAATTGAAAAGCTTCTTCTGCCTGTTTAATTATATTCTGATTTCTTTACATCAGATTATAAATATTATAACTTTGAAGCTCCGGTAGTCGTGATTTTCTTGTAACTATTAATTCCAGATAAAAAACATAGAATGGAAAACGATAACAAACCTGCCATAAAACGATTGTACTCCCTTGATGCGTTGCGCGGATTCGATATGTTCTGGATAATGGGCGGAGCAGGAATTTTTGAAGATTTGATCCCCGGTCCGGCATCCGAGACAGGATCGTTTCTCACTGAAAGATGTTATCATGGATCTTGTTAATTTTATACAGATATAAGTAACCAATATAACCTAAGTCATGAAAATAATTAAAACATTTTTTACAGTAGCCCTTTATCTGATTATTTGTTCGAAGATAACAGGACAGAATTTATCCAAACCCATTACCGGTGGAACAAATCAGGACACAAAAAACTCCAATTTTCTCGTTTATCTTCACACTGACTGCTCTTATTACCTCCCTGGGGAATCTATTTTATTTAAAACCTATACTATAGATGATCCTAATAACAGGCCTGCTTCAATTAATGATACATTACACGTTGCTCTTTTAGATCAGGATGGACTCGAGGTTGCTTCCGGGAAATTCCCTCTTAACAATAGCATGATAACAGGTGATCTTGAACTCCCCGATTTCCTGACTGAAGGGAATTATATTCTTATTGGATCTGCCCATTCGGCAAATAAAATATTCCCTGAAAAGATGTTTTCAAGGATAATTGAGATAAGAGAATCTCTCGAATCTGACCTGATTACAGATTTATCATTACCAGACACTCTATATGAATCAGGAAGCCTGCTTACCGCACAAATCAGGTTTTCCGGAAAAGGTAATAAACCAGTTCCGGTAAGTTTTACTTATCAATTAACTGGCACTTCGGGTGAAATACTTGGAGGAAAAAGTAAAGCCAACTCTGATGGAATGGCAACTCTTAAATTACAACTTCCGGCATTTGACGATAAAGAGATCCTGAAACTTCTTGTGACTCCATCTCATAAGGGCACTAAAACCATTACCGGAATAGTAATTCCAACACGCTTTAATTTAACCATCGGGAAAAAACATAACGAGGAAACTATACCTCTGAATGAATTCAAACACTTTAATATCCAGCTTAAGACAATCAAACTTCAAAATGATAAAGTCTGGCTTGACATTTCTGTTACTGATGATAAAGGAAACCCTGTAATGGCAAATTTATCAGTTTCCGCATCAAATATTATTCCTCATCAGCTTTTCTACGAGAAAAACATTGCAAACTACACATATCTGAAAAACAACCAGCCAGAAATTAATTCAAACGCTGATGTAAGAAAATATTATGCTCAGGTACTTTTACAGTTCACCCAGTATCCAGGAAAACAGTTTATTGTCCAGGAGAAAAACAACTCTAAAAAACTATATAGAAAATGGGAATCTGATAATCAAAAGAAACAATATGGATACTCAAGCGATCGGAATATTTTCGATATTCTTATGTCGATCAAACCATATCACCTGGAAAACGGAAAAATTACCTTTGGAATAGGTACTATGAACTCACTCACCAATCTGGATGGTGCTCTGATAATTGTTGATGGCGTAAAGATGGGTAGCGACGCCTCAATCCTTAGTACTATCCCGGTGCAGGATATTGCCAAAATTAATGCCTCAACAAATGTTATGGATATTCAGAGATATTCTGCAATGAATAACGTTGGTATTATTGAGATAACCACGAAAAAAACCAATGATTTAGCAAAGAAAGAAGAAGGTGCGGATAAAACTAAAAGCAACTCTCTCTTCTGGGGACCTAATGTAATGACTGACAGCTCGGGAAAGGCCTCAATAAGCTTCTTAAATAATAATCAATCCGACGAGGTATTAATAACTGTTGAAGGAATCGCACCAGGCGGATTATCCGGAAGCAGCACTTATCGTTATACAGGAAAATAATTTAGAATTACTATCAGGCTATATAGCGTTTAGTATTAATCGTTTAGAGTGGAACAGCAAAGAAAGAACTGGAACACTAAACACTAAACTTTTAACATTTTATTATATCTCCAGTCAGCTTCGTTAGTCAGCCAATGCCTGATAAACCATGGCTCTGAATTTATCCGGAATTTCAGAATGACGAAGGGGGCTTTGCTGCAAAAATAACAGACAGACAAGCTGTTCTTTCGGATCAGCCCAATAAGTAGTTGCAAAATAGCCGCCCCACGAAAACGATCCTTCTGATATTCCAAGTTTTGCCTGTCCGCTGGCAGTTGTAATCTCAAATCCCAGGCCGAACTTATCCCTGCCCAGATTCAGGTCGCCGATCTGGTTACATGTCATTAATTCCACAGTACGTCTTGCCAGAAGTCTCTTGCCATTGTACTCACCTTTATTTAGCATCATCTGTAAAAAAGTTGCATAATCTTTTATGGTTGAACTCAGTCCGGCGCCCCCTGAATAATATGTCCCGGCAACCAGTGGATAATTCACAAACTCATCCCTGGCGTTTATCAGATGATTGTTTTTATCTTCAGTTATAACTTTAACCAGCCTGTCAGATTTTGATTGAGGCACATAAAAATAAGTATCATTCATACCTAATGGTTCAAAAATATGCTTGTGAAAATAGTGGTCAAGACTTTCACCTGACAACACTTCAACGAGATAGCCCAGAACATCGACATTTAATCCATACGTAAATTTCTCACCAGGATGGTGAACAAGAGGTAACTTGCCAAGTGCCCTGATCTTGTCTCCGAGTACAATTTTATCACTTCCAAAACCTCCCGGAATGGCTGATTTTGCATATATAGCCCTCATATTTTTGGAGCCGATACCGGCATAATCAATTCCGGAAGTGTGGGTTAAAAGATCTCTTATTGTTATTTCGCGATTTGCCTGAATAGTAGTATAAGTCGTGTCTTTTTCATTGAATTTATCGAGAACCCGGGGATTCGCAAATTCAGGGATATATTTTGAAATCGGGTCATCTAAAAGGAATTTGCCTTCCTCAAATAACATCATTACTGCTACACTGGTAATTGCTTTTGTCTGGGAGGCGATGCGAAAAATATCATCTTTATGCATCAATGTTTTTGCTTCGATATTGTTTACACCAAACGATTTATCATAAACAACTTTGCTATCACGTGCTATAAAACCTACTGCTCCAGCAATCCATCCGCTATCGATGCTTTGCTGAAGCATTTTGTCAATGCGGATCAGCCGGTCCCCGGAGACGCGGACTGAAAGTGGCAGAGCCTCTTTAAGTTCTGAAGTTTGAGTACACGAAGAGGCAATAATTAATAACAAACAAGCTACCTGAAGAATAATAGATTTTTTCATATTAGGATTCTTTAATAAGGTGTGACACAGATAAGTTTATTTTTGTTTTACATAACTCAACAATAAATCTGTAAGATTCTCTGCCGCTTTGCGGTTGTCAAAACTTTCCGGAAGACGGTCGTGATCAATATATTCATTATATATCCATGGATCACCTATCGCAAAAACATATCCCTTGCCAAATTTGTTTTCCGCCATCAGAACTTTGCCCTTCTCAGTCAGAATGGCCTTTGCAGTTCCTGAGATATTAATATCAGAAACATCTTTGATATAAATTTTTTTAACTCCTTTAAAAAGAGGATGGTCAGGCAGATTAAAGCTGGCACCCATCTCAAAATTGTTTCCTGTCACAGGATGTAATGTTACATGGTTAAATGTCATTCCAAACTGTACCATCAGCTTATTGAGATGAGTGAACTCACAGTTTGGCCCATCATTTGCCAGGACTGCCAGAACGCCTCCACTTTCAACCCATCTTTTAATAAACGCAATATCTTCGGATTCAATATAGTTTGGTGATGGGTTTTCAGATGTTGTGTCGGGATCAACAATTATATAGATATTGATTTTGCTTAAAACAGTTGCATCAGGTTTCCCAACTGTTATAATTTTTGCTTCCCTGCCGGTAAAAATTTCTCCCCATCTTGAATATCCACTTAACTCAGTATCAGTCCAGAGGTAATGAAACGGCTTTCCTGTTTTAGTATTGGTCTCATGGTTATACCAGTTATCCAAACCGACAACCGGTTGCGAAAACAGGTTTTGCCCAATGAATGCAAGTAGAATAAATAAGATAAATAAGAAATGCCTTTTAACAACTTTCGGTTTCAACATAGTTTTTCCGGTGTTTACTATTTCAAAAATATGAAAGATTATCGATCAAACTATGATATTGTAAAACTTATTCTCCGGGTTATTTAATAATTATCTTTGTTATTAAGAACTCTCTCTTGCAGTCTTGGAGTTATGAAAAAAAATGTGATTATTTCCCTCCCCGGGTGAAAAAGAAAGGGGGTTAATAACTTGAACCAGAACCTGATTAAGAAAGACATGAAAAACCATAATAAAGAAACCATTGTTACTATTCCAATTCTATTCTTCTGCCTTTCAATTTATTGCCAGGATATAAACCATTCATTCAGACCAGGTCAGATATGGCCGGATACTGAGGGTAAGCATATTAATGCACATGGAGGTTGTATAATATATTATAACGATGCTTATTACTGGTTCGGGGAATACAGGTTAGGACGTCTGGAAAAAGATAAGAATCATTATGGCGTAAGCTGCTACTCTTCAAAAGATCTTCTGAACTGGAAAAATGAGGGTCTTGCTTTAAAAGTTATTAATGATACTTCAAGTATTCTAAATCCTGGATGTGTAATTGAGCGCCCAAAAGTAATTTATAACAAAAAGACCGGAAAGTTTGTAATGTGGTTTCATCATGAACTGAAAGGACAGGGCTATAAAGCAGCTTTAACCGGTGTTGCTGTAAGTGACAAGATAACAGGACCATACAAATACATAAGGAGTCTCCGTCCCAATGCAGGTGTCTGGCCTTTGAATTTTCCTGAAGACTACAAAAAAGCCACGGTAAAAGAAGGCGATCTTAAAAGGTGGTCGGACGAATGGAAACGTGCCGTAAAGGAAGGACTATTCGTCAGACGGGATTTTGAAGGAGGTCAGATGGCCCGCGACATGACTATTTTTGTTGATAAAGATGGTAAAGCATATCACGTCCATGCGGCCGAGGAGAATATGACTCTTCAGTTTTCAGAACTTACAGATGATTATCTCGATTTTACAGGAAGATATATTCGTGCATTACCCGGAGAATCGAATGAAGCGCCGGCAATCTTCTTTTCCAGAGGCAGATATTTTATGTTCACTTCAGGTACCACCGGGTGGAAACCTAATGCAGCCCGTCTTGCTGTTGCCAAAAAAATTTTTGGAGAATGGAAGTCAATCGGAAATCCATCAAGGGGAACAGAGGATGAAAACAAAATCACATTTGGTTCACAGAGCACTCAGATTCTTCCTGTCAATGGCAAAAAAAATGCATTCATCTATATGGGCGACAGGTGGATTCCGGATAATCTTGCTGACAGCCGGCATATCTGGTTACCCATTGAATGGGAAGGAGGAAATCCGGTTATTAAATGGTACCCTAACTGGAACCTGAGTAAACTAAAATAATAGTTTTCATATTCAAAAATTATACTACCATGAAATTAAATCTTAGTATTAAGCAGCCTGCTATTTTAATTTTCTTAACAGGTTTGATCATTTTATATTCCTGCAGAAAAACTATAATCAATGAGGTCAGGGTCAATGATTTTGCTTCACTTTCATCACAATTCAGCGATCCTCCGCGCGAGTACACCACTGCTCCGTTTTTTGTCTGGAACGGTGATATTACCGCTGATGAGATAGACAAAGACCTTGTCAGTTTTAAAAACGCAGGATCATCGCAGGTTTTTATACATCCACGACCCGGATTAATCACTGAATATCTTTCAGAAAACTGGTTCAAACTTTATCAGCACGCAGTTGAAAAAGGGAAAGAGCTTGGTATGAATATCTGGATATACGACGAGAATTCATATCCCAGTGGTTTCGGAGGAGGGCATGTTCCCGATGAAATGCCAGAATCTTATAACAAAGGGCAGGGCTTGAATATGACAAAAATCGATGTTCTTCCTGATACTTGTGACAAATATTGGCTCTGTCTCAAAGAAGTGGATGGAATTTACAAGGATATTACTTCCTCCCTGTCAAATGAAAAAGGGAAAAAAGGGAACTATTTTCTCTTCTCAAAAACATACAATGAAAAATCTGACTGGTACGGCGGTTTTTCATATGTTGATCTGCTCTACCCGGGGGTAACTCAGAAATTTATTGAAGTTACCATGAAAGGTTATGAGAAATATCTTGGCTCTGAATTCGGAAAAACGATCCCCGGAACATTTACCGATGAACCTCAAATTGAATCTCCCGGTGGCATCCGATGGACACCGGACCTGTTTGATGTTTTCATGAAACAGTGGCATTATGACCTTAAAACTCAGCTGCCTTCACTTTATGAGGAAACAGGTGACTGGAAAAAAGTCAGACATAACTACACACAAACACTTCTTCAGATGTTCATCGACAGGTGGTCTAAGCCCTGGCACAACTATTGTGATGCAAAGGGACTTAAATTCACCGGTCATTACTGGGAACATGAATGGCCAAATATGCGTCCGGGAGGAGATAATATGGCTATGTACGCCTGGCCACAGGTTCCGGCTATTGACATGTTATTCAACCAGTGGGACGATTCCACAACAAAGGCACAGTTTGGAAACATAAGATCGGTTAAAGAGCTGGCCAGTGCTGCAAACCAGACAGGCAGGCAGAGAAAACTAAGTGAAACTTATGGCGGTTCCGGCTGGGATCTTACGTTTACTGATATGAAACGCAATGGTGACTGGGAATATGCTCTCGGTATAAACCTCATGAATCAGCATCTTACTTACTTCACTCTCGCCGGAGCCAGAAAATATGACTACCCTCCCACCTTCGACTATCATGAACCATGGTGGAACAATTATAAGTATTTAAATATCCATTATGCCAGGCTTTCACTCGCCTTATCATCAGGAAAACAGATGAACGACATACTGATACTTGAACCAACTACGTCTGCCTGGCTCTATGACTCTTATACACAACCTGACAAGAAATATGCTGAAATAGGTCAGGCTTTCCAGACATTTATAACAAAACTTGAGAAAAGTCAGGTAGAATATGACCTGGGTTCAGAAAACATTATTAAAGATATGGGTAGTGTTTCAAATGGCAAGCTGGTTGTCGGTCAGGCCAGCTATTCAAGGTTTGTTATTCCTCCTATGACAGAGAATCTGGATATGCAAACTTATAAACTTCTCGAGAAGTTTGTTTCGAAAGGAGGCACCTTGATAGCATTCTCTGTCCCGACTCTTGTTGATGGTTCTTCAAGTGAAGGTTTAAAAGAACTTTTTAATAAAAGATCTGATAAAATTATAATTATCGATAAATTAACGCAGGAAGTCATTTATAAATACTTCAACAATATAAGCCTCAAGTTTGAAGGGGTGATCGGAGGAACGCTTTATCATCATCGAAGGATATTGTCTGACGGGCAGGTTTTGTTTCTGGTGAATTCAAGTCTCAGCCAACAAGTAAACGGTTCGCTCCAAACAAACGGGAAAGGTGCTATCGAGATGAATACTCTGACGGGAGAAGTTTATGGATATCCAAACCAAATGAAAGGAGAAAATATCTATATCTCCTATTCAATTCCTCCTGCCGGGAGTCTTCTTCTGTTTATACCCGATACTAAAAAGTCTGATTATGCAATTCCTGTCAGGCCGCAGAACTATATAACTGTTCAACCTTCCAACCCGTTAAAAGTCACAAGAAATGATGATAATGTTTTGATGATTGATTTCTGTGACATTGAGCTCGGTAACAAAATCACAAAAGATCTGAATACTTACAATGCAGCGGATAAGGTTTATAAATACTACGGATTTAAAAACGGTAATCCATGGAATACATCCGTACAGTTCAGGAGAAATATCGTCGACAGGGATACTTTTAGAGCGAACACAGGGTTTGCGGCAACATATCACTTCTCAATAAAGGGGAAATTCGACTTGTCGAAGATTAAAACTATAGTGGAACGACCCAATTTATGGACAGTTACTGTTAATGGCATTGAAGTGAAACCCGAAAATGGAAAGTGGTGGCTCGACAGATCATTTGGCGTTTTCAATATTGGAACTGCAATTAAAACAGGAGATAACATAATTACTCTTAAAACTTCTCCCATGAAGGTAAATGCTGAAATTGAACCGGTTTACATTCTTGGCGATTTCACTGTAAAAACTGCTGAAAAAGGTTGGGAGATTGAATCACCTGTCGCAACTTACACAACAGGAAGCTGGAAAACACAGGGTCTGCCCTTTTATTCATGGGGTGTTTCCTACAGTGAAGAATTCAATATTGAAAACTCTGATGGTAAATGGGAAGTTGCACTGAATAACTGGTGCGGAACAATGGCAGAAATCTCTGTAAACGGACAACACGCCCCAGTTATAGCATTTCCTCCGTACCATAGTGATATAACAGGATTGATCAAGCCTGGAATCAATAAGATTGATGTAAATGTTATCGGCAGTCTTAAAAATCTTCTCGGGCCTCATCATAATAATCCAAAGCCTGGTTTTGTTTCCCCATGGACGTGGAGAAATGTCAGTTTTTATCCCTCGGGAAAGGAATACCAGATGCTGGATTATGGATTATTCGAAGACTTTACACTATTGAATGGGAAATAAGTTTTATCGACTAGCATGGATGATATCACACAATCTACTTAATATCAATTAACTATTTTGGACCTATTGCAGAAAAGAATTATTTTTCTACATTTGAGACAATTTATACTTAGGCTCTTATTTAATAATTAAGCTACTTATAAACTTTGAATGGAAATTGGGGATATTGTACAGGTCTACAAAATGCCCGCTGAAACTTAACCTTAAAACTTAACCTATGAGAAAACTTTTAACTTTTGTTGCTTCTTTGTTCATTACGGGCAGTCTGCTAGCTGGCGGACTGGTTACCAATAATAACCAGAGTGCCATGTTCACACGACTGCAGAACCGAAATGCATCTACCAGTATTGATGCTGCTTATTTCAATCCGGCTGGTCTGACAAAGCTTGGAAATGGTCTCTTCGTTTCAATAAACAACCAGTCAATCTATCAGACACAAAAAGTAAACAGCAATTATCAATTTCTCTTGCCTACTCCAAAAGAGTATGTCGGCAAGATAAGCGCTCCTTTATTCCCCGGAGTTTACGTGGTGTATAACACCGGGAGACTGTCATTTTCAGCAGGATTTAATCCGATTGGCGGAGGAGGCGGAGCAGAATATAAGACCGGGTTACCCTCTTTTGAAATGCCTATCGCTGATATTGTACCTGGTTTAGCCAGTCAGGGAATACCGACAACACAATATTCAGCAGATATTTATTTTAAAGGATCTTCGACCTATTTCGGATATCAGGCTAACGTTGGATATAAGATAAACGATGGGATTTCTGTCGCAGTTGGTGCGCGTTTGGTTTCTACATCAAACAAATATAACGGGTACATAAAAAATATAATGATTAATCCTAACTACCCTAATTTTGGTGCAGCGTTTTCAGGAGGTATGGTACTTGCCAGTGATTTCTTTACTGCCGGTGCAACTACTCTAAATACTTTGGCTGCAGGAGCAACTGCCTTTGTAGCAGGATTACAGCCAATAATTTCCGGAGGCGCCGGGTCTGTACTTCTGTCAAATGGAACAGCTGTAGGTTTGAGTGCAGCACAAATTGGCCAGATACAGCAGATAATTGGTGCCGCCGGCCAAAACCCTGCAGGATTAACTATTGCTCAGGCTCAGGGTATACTTGGAGCTGCTGCACCTGTTTTTACTTCAAAAGCAACTGCTATGACTCAAAATGCGGCCGCAACTCAGGACATGACTGTAGATGCTTCAGAATCGGGAACAGGAATTACACCAATTCTCAGTGCTAATTTTTCGCCTTCAGATATGGTGGATATCGCAATTAAATACGAGTTTAAAACTAAGATTAATCTGAAAACAAAAGTAGTCAATAATGAAGGCGGTGGAATATTTGTCAACGGGCAAACAGTTGTTGGTGACATGCCTGCTATGCTTTCTCTTGGCATAGATCTTAAGCCAACAAAAAAACTATTAATCTCTGGAAGCTTCAATGAATATTTTGATAAAAATGTCGATTACAATGGCTATGACAATGAAATTGACCGCAATTTCCTTGAATTTGGCCTCGGACTGGAATACAGCCTGTCAGAAAAACTGCGTGTGAGTGCCGGCTGGTCCAGGACTGTCACAGGTGTAAATACCAATTATCAGAGTGATCAGACTTTCAGCACTAACACCAACTCAATTGGATTTGGTTTCGGTTACCGTATTACACAAATGATCGATCTTAATCTAGGTTATCAGCGCGCATTTTATGATGAGGGTTCAAAGAACTTTGATCCTCTTCTTCCCGGTGGTTTGTATTCTTTCGAAACATATAATAAATTAACATGGATAGTTGCAGCAGGACTTGATTTCTATTTCGGGAAAAAATAGCCTGGTGTATATTGAAAGAGTTCATAGAGGCTGCATCAAACGATGCGGCCTCTTTCTTTAGTATATAATGCCTTGTGAATTAAGATGTTTAATATATAGTTCGGATCGGGGAATATCTGATGATTTCAACTTCGTGTACCATTCAGAGGCTTTTTGAATATTGGCAGTTTCTTTAGCAAGCTTAATAATATTTATATATATCAGACCCTCAATTCCTGAATTCTTATTATCAATCATGCCGGCTATTTTTATGAAACTCATCAATGCTTTAGCCGGCTCAGCATTTTCAGCAAGGAGAGACGCATCATCGATTTTTTTGTTAAGATCGTTGTTAAGACAAACACCATAGAAAGAAAAACAGTTTTCAGAACAATCCTCAATAAGGTCAATCCATTGAGTGTCCTGTTTTAATGGTGAAAATGTCAGTTCAAAATTAAGCTTCTCTCCTATCGTTTTAAATTTATAGGTCTCGGGGCAAACAGGGATCCCTTTCGAAGAAATTAGCCTGCTCCGCGTTCCATCGGGATAAATAATAAAAATATTTTTATCCGCACAGAAGTATCCATCTGTTCTCCTGTTTTCTACGTTGAGAAAGATCATAGTTTTCTGCGATGAAATTTCAATCTTTGAAATCTCAAGCGTTTCATGGCTTTTAAGAGCATAATTTGGTTTAATTAAAGTCTGGGAGAAACCATTTATTATTATGAAATTTATTAAAATAAAAAATGTTATCAGATTTTTCATTTTTTTTAATGAATTACGAAAGTATGCAATCTACAAAAATATAACTTCCTTTTATTATTGATATTTTTGATAGCAGATTTCTAAATTTGAATTTAATTTAAGGAGGCAGATAAATAATAGGCGAAAAAAATTACAGAAATGTAACAATTAAGTAACAGTTAAAGCTCATTTGTAACAATAATTGAAGTTAACTTTGCGGCAATTCATTGTACCTTGACAATCTGATGAATAAGAATTTCAAAAAAAGAAAAATAAGCCGATTATGACGAATAAAAAGGAAGAAGCTATTATTGACTGTGTGAAGAGTTTTGAGGAGATGGCAGATCTGGTACTGATTCAATTGACTCTTCTTGAAAAGTTTATGTTGTTGAACGACCACAATGAAATGAATAATATACTTTCAAGAATTGAGGAAAACGAAAATAAAATTGATGAATTTGAAGTTATTATAAGCGACAAGTTCATTAATTCAATAATACTTTTTCAGCCAGTAGCGTCTGATATCAGAAAGCTTAATTCAATATATCGTATATCGATTAATCTTGAACGCATAGGAGATTTAGTATTGAATATAATTCAATCCATCGAATCAATTAAGGATACTGCTGAATACGAAGCTATGCAAGATGTTTTAATGAATATGCTGGTGTCGGGAGTAACTATGGTGGAAAAATCGCTTCTTTCTTTCCTGAATAATGATGATTCTTATGCAGAATGGACTATTAAAAATGATGAGATAGTAGATGATATGAACAGGAAGCTTCTCAAAAACAGTGTTTCAAAAGCAAAGGTCAGTGAAAAGACAAGGGAAATGTTATTGAGCTATATGGACCTTAAGAATATCATTACCAACATGGAAAGGATAGCTGATCACGCAACAAATATTGCAGAGGCTTCGATATATTCTATGCAGGGAACAGATATCAGGCATAAGGGTTTTGGAACACATAATTCTGAAACAGAAAATATTTGATATTCAATTATATGGCGGACAAAGGAAAAAGGATTCTAATAGTCGACGATGAAGAGGATTTATGTGAAATTCTTCAATATAATCTCAGCAATGAAGGCTACAATACTGAAATTGCACACTCCGCTGAAGAGGCGCTGAAGAGGCCTCTCGGTAACTTTGATCTTGTTCTTTTAGATGTAATGATGGGTCCAATGTCGGGGTTTAAGTTCGCCGATAAACTTAGAAAAGAATTGAAGATTGATGTTCCGGTAATTTTTCTTACCGCCAAAGATACAGAGAATGATATTCTCACCGGATTTAGCCTTGGAGCAGATGACTACATATCCAAACCATTCTCTGTTAATGAATTAACGGCCAGAGTAAAAGCTGTTTTAAAAAGATCCTATAGTGATAAAGTTGAGAGCAAATCAATTCTGCAATTTAATGGGATTGATCTGGATACAGTTCGTAAAAGACTGATAATAAATGATGAACGTGTTGAACTCACTAAAAAGGAATATGAGATCCTGAGAACCCTGCTTGAAAATCAGGGGAAGGTCTTCTCAAGGGAAGATCTGCTAATGAGAATTTGGGGACAGGATGTTATCGTCACTGAGCGGACTGTTGATGTCAATATCACGAGACTAAGGACCAAACTCGGGCAATTTGGCTCATCATTAAAGAACAAGACAGGATATGGTTACTTTTTTGAATTTTAATGATCTAAAATATTTAAAATGTTCATAAGGAATAAGTTCAGAAATAATCTTTTTATCTACTATTCATCAATCTTTGTAGTCTTCACACTACTGATTTTAAGCTATCTCTATAGCAGGGAAAAAGAGTTCAGGATTTCAGCCCTCAATGATGAGCTTGAAAACACAACTAAGATAGTTGATAGCTATATCAAGACTAATTCTATAGCTGAAAAAGGAAATTACATCTTAATTGATTCTATCGTTAAATTACTTCCACAAGATAGCCTTCGGGTAACAGTAGTAAATCAGGAAGGTGTTGTAATATTTGATAGTTTTGTTTCTGACTGGGGGAAAATGGAGAATCATAAAAACAGACCGGAGATTGAAGGATCACTTTATTCTGATTTTGGCACATCTGTCAGAAAATCAGCTACTACCGGTAAAGAATACTACTACTACTCAAAATATTTTGGCAGCTATTACGTCAGGGCGGCAGTAGTCTATAATATAAAAGTTGTTAATTTCCTCAAAGCAAAAATGTATTTTCTTGTGCTCATTATATTCTCTTTTTTCCTGATATGGCTGATAATGCTGCTTGTAACAAACAAATTCTCAGAATCTATCATCAGGCTTAAGGATTTCGCATTGAAAATAGGAAATAATGAACCATTCGATTTCAATCAGAAATTTCCCAAAAATGAACTTGGGACAATAAGTGAAGAACTACTTGTGATTTATAATAATCTTTTAAAAACAAAAAATGACCTGGTGAATGAGCGGGAGAAGCTCTTCAGTCATCTTAATGCTCTTAATGAGGGAATTGCTTTCTTTTCAAAAGATAAAGTAAAGATTCTCTCAAATAATAATTTCATCCATTATATGAACATGATATCGGGAGAGTTATCTGTTTCAGGCGCAAATTTCTTTAGAATTGAAGATTTCAGCAAGCTTAATGAATTTATTGACAAACAGTTGCAAATTGAAATAAATTCAAATCAATTACCAAAATTTGAGTATCAGTTAGGAAAGAACGGTAAGTTTTACAAAGCGCAGTGTGTGATTTTTCATGATAAAAATTTTGAGGTGATACTTAGTGATATCACAGAGTTGGAACAGAACAGGCTTATCAAACAGCAGATGACATCCAACATTGCCCATGAGCTCAAAACGCCTGTCTCTTCAGTTAAGGGCTATCTTGAAACTCTTATAAATGATCCCGCAATGCCAACAGATAAGCAGAAATATTTTATTGAAAAGGCACTTGCACAGAGTGAAAGACTGACAAATCTTATTAACGATATTGCAATTATCAACAGAATTGAAGAAGCAGGCAGTTCTTTTTCAGTTGAAAAGGTACCTGTCAGAGCGATAATTGAGGATGTAACTAATAATTTCAAATCTGCGATTGAAGCCAGGGGAATAAAGGTTGAAACAGAAAACCTTGAGAATGCAGTTGTTACAGGGAACAGGTCACTGATCCTATCAGTATTTCAGAATCTTCTTGAGAATGCAGTCAATTACGCAGGTGACAAATCTATAATCAGAATTGTGCTATATAATGAAGATGAATCATTTTGTCGCTTTTTGTTCTCCGATAACGGAATCGGAATAGAAGAAGAGCATCTTCCACGGGTTTTTGAAAGATTTTACAGGATCGATTCAGGACGTTCAAGAAAGAGCGGTGGCACCGGACTTGGACTCGCTATAGTTAAAAATGCCATTCTTATCCATAAAGGGGAGATCTCAGTGAGAAACAGGACAGGTGGCGGTGTAGAGTTCCTCTTCTCTCTTCCAAAATAAGAAAATGATCTCTATCCGAACCGGCCTGATATATAGTCTTCAGTCTGCCGTTTAGCCGGATTTGAAAACAGTGCCTGTGTTTTATTGAATTCAATCAATTCTCCGAGATAAAAGAAAGCAGTGTAATCGCTTGTACGTGCAGCTTGTTGCAGATTATGTGTTACGATAATGATTGTATAATCTTTTTTCAGATCAAGCAATAGTTCTTCTATTTTGTTTGATGAAATTGGGTCAAGTGAGGAAGTTGGTTCATCAAACAATATAATGTCGGGTTTCATTGAAAGGGAGCGTGCAATACAAAGTCTTTGCTGCTGTCCTCCGGAAAGAAAAGTTCCCTTTTTATGCAAATTATCCTGTACTTCCTTCCATAAAGATGCTTTTCTGAGCGAATCTTCAACTAATTCTTCCTTCTGCGATTTAGAGAGGCTAATGCCATTTAGGGTATATCCTGAAATTACATTTTCAAAAATGCTCATAGTTGGAAATGGATTTGGCCGTTGAAAAACCATCCCTATTTTCCTTCTTAATACTATGAGATTCATCTTATAAATATCCTCTTCAAAGAGATAAATTTTGCCTTCGGTTCTGGCACCGGGTGTTAATTCATGCAAACGGTTTATACTACGAAGAAAAGTGGTTTTGCCGCAACCTGAAGGCCCCATTAAAGCTATAATCTGGTTCTCAGGTATTTCTAAAATAATATCCGATAATATTTTGGCTTCTCCAAAGAAGGCATTTAAATGTTCAACTTTTAAAATTGAATTCTCCATCTTCTCTCTAAGATCTTAGTAACTAAATTTAAAAACAAAATTGACATGATAAGTACAAATGAAGCGCCCCAGGCAAGCTTATGCCAGTCTTCATAAGCACTACCGGCATAATTATAAATAAGCAGAGGTAAACTACTCATAGGTTTTAGAATATTTGTATTAATAAACGGGTTTCCGAAAGCTGTGAAAAGTAAAGGAGCTGTTTCTCCCGCTACCCTGGAAATACTTAATATACTACCGCTTAAAATGCCGTTTAATCCCATTGGCAATATAATACGCAAAATGGTTTTGTAATAAGGTACCCCAAGAGCCAGTGAGGCTTCTTTTATGGTGACCGGAATAAGTTTTAAAGTTTCTTCTGTAGATTTGATAATTGGTGGTAACATCATAATTGCTAAGGCTATACTCCCAGACAAAGCAGAAAAATGTCCGGTAGGTTTGACAACCCACAGATATATAATAATCCCCAGTACGATTGAAGGGATACCTTGCAGAACATCTACGCATAAACCCACCCAATAAGCAAGTTTATCTCTGTTGTACTCACTTAGATAGAGTCCTGCCAATGCGCCAAAAGGGATTGCCATCAGCGATGCACAGAATACTATGATGCCACTTCCTATCAATGCATTTATGATCCCGCCTCCCTTTTCACCCACCGGTTTGGGAAGGTTGATAAAAAAATCCCAGTTGATAGAAGTGATACCTTGTTTGACAATATAAAATAATATAAGTAATAGAGGTAAAGTCGATAATACAGTCAGCAGGATGATGCCGCTCTTAAAAATCCTGTCTTTATAAAATCTTAATTTTATAGCCTTGTCCATTTTAGTGGAGTATATAACGTTTAATGATTTGCCGGCCCGATATATTTATCAATGTCGTTACAACAAAAAGTAAAAGTCCCATCTCTATAAGAACCGATAGATATACACTTCCTGTAGCTTCGGTAAATTCATTCGCAATGACGCTGGCCATAGTATTTCCCGGACTAAAAATATTTTTGGGTATATAATGCGAATTCCCAATAAGCATAGTCACTGCCATAGTTTCACCCAATGCACGTCCGAGAGCAAGAAGAATTGAGGCAAATAATCCTGAACGCGTATGAGGAATAATGATCTTTTTTATTACCTCAAAACGCGTTGCGCCCAATGAATAGGCACCTTCTTTTAAAGATGGTGGTACCATGCTTATTACCTGTCTGGAAAGAGATACAGAATAAGGTATGATCATAATAGCCAGAATGATAGAAGAAGTAAGTATTCCGACTCCATAAGGTAATACATGCAATTGTGTTTCCAGATTTCTGACAATGGGTACTAAAATAACTATCCCCCAAAAACCATAAACTACCGATGGAATGCTTGCCAATAGTTCAATTATATTTTTAAAAATATTTGAAACTAACCCCTTCGGATAATATTCCCCCAGGAAAATAGCAGTGGATAAAGCAAATGGTGAGGATATAATGAGCGCAAGCAATGAAGTCAGAAGTGTTCCAATCAGAAAGGGTAATGCACCATATTCATCGGTTACAGGGTTCCATGCTTTACCATACAGGAATTTAATTCCGAGATGTTTGATTGAAGGTATTGAAGTAATTGTTAGAGTTATAAAAATGGATATCAATATTATTATTAAAATGATACCAGTTAATCCCAGACTCTTCTGGAAAATTTTCTCAAAAAGAAGAACCTTATGTAGTTTTTTGTCTTCTCTATTGTTTATTGTTTTATTCTTCTGATCAAATAGCATAATCAGCATTTTTTTTAAAATTCCTCATTTAGATTGGTGCTTATTTGGATTGATGTAAATTTAGCTGTTTAAGTTCAAGGATCAATAAAACAATAAGGCAATCCTTAAGAGGACTGCCTTATCGACTTAACTATTTCTACCCTTTATAACAATGATTTCCCGTTGAAAACAATTGATTTTAAGTTGGCTTCGACCACTTTCAAAGCTTCTTTAGGCAGCGGTGCATAAATTAATGGAGCCGCATATTGCTGTGCTTCATGAGTCATCCACCATACAAGTTTAACAACTTCTTTAGCCTTATCTTCAGGTCTGCTATCATAATTTTGTTCTTTGTACAACAAAATCCAGGTAAAACTACTGATCGGATAACCATCAGGGGCATCTGTGTTGGTAATTGAAACACGGGCATCAACCGGAATGGCAATATTTGCAGCAGCTGTTACCGATTTAATGGATGCCTCAACATATTTCCCGCTTTTATTTTGCAGAAGTCCAACAGGCATTTTATTTTGCAAAGCATAAATTAATTCAACATATCCGAGAGCTCCGGGAGTTTGTTTAATCATACCACTTACACCTTCATTTCCTTTAGCGCCTAGTCCAATCGGCCAATCTACAGAGGTTTTGTGGCCTACTTTGTTCTTCCATTCTTCACTTATTTTTGATAGATAATCAGTGAATATAAAGGTAGTGCCACTTCCGTCCGAACGATGTACGATTGAAATTGGCATATCGGGTAGATTAACCATCGGATTGAGTTTCTTGATCCTGGCATCATTCCAGTTTGCAATCTTCCCAAGAAAAATATCTGCAGCCACATCGGGTGTAAATTTAAGAGTGGGGTCCCCGGGTAAATTATAAGTAATAACTGCAGCTCCGAGACAAGTTGGAATATGCACTACATTAGCAGGCATTTTTGCAAGATCTTCGTCATTTAAGAATGCATCGGAGGCGCCAAAATCGACAGTTTTACTCATAAGTTGTTTGATTCCTCCGCCAGAGCCTATTGATTGATAATTAATCTTTACTCCTGTCTTTATGTTATATTCACTGAACATTTTGGAATAAAGAGGGTAGGGAAAACTTGCTCCTGCTCCTAATAATTCAACATCGCTGGACGGAGGTTTTAATGCTGATTTTGATAATGGTGAAAAAGCACTTGAAAAAATTCCTACAAAAGCGATGAATGTAAAAATGTAAACGAATCTGATTGTTTTCATAATTTATTATTTTAGATTTAATAAGATTAACTGAACTGTATTAATTTGATAATTTTTAATCATTTAGTTATTTGAAGATATAGTAAACTGTTAATCTGAAAGCCAGGTCATTGCTTTTTTTGCTAAGATTGTTAACAGCCGAATACCGGTTATTGTACATGTCATACCAAACATTAGGCATAAAATGTACATTTTTGATTGGAGCATAATCGAGTCCGGCGAGCACAAATGATTCCGTATACATTCCAGTGTAAGATGCAGCATAAATATTATTAGTACTGAACTTACTGTCGGGATTATAATAGTCGTATCGCAAAACATATCCCAAATTGTTTGTTATGGATCCTCTTGCAAAAACGGATATCCCGGAAGCCAGAGCATTGACCGTATCCTGAATGGTTGCCGGAACTTGATCGTTGTAAATTAAGCTATTGTTTTTCTGAACCTGCTGAAAGGCTTCAATTCCTACGGCGAACGTTTTTGTTTGATAACCCAGGAATACTTTATAAGTAGTTTTGCTTTTTTGATTAGGGTGCGACTGAGCCCATTCATTGTCGGCACCAAGATCCAGAATGATTTTTTGATCCATAAATTTTGCATACACATTGGCGTAAAACTTTTTGAATCTATCGGTCTCCGGTTTTGCGCCACTTCCGTTACTGATCATAAAATTATAACCATAATCACCCTTGTCATTTAATTTTCCCTGCAAACTGATGCCTACATCATTGGAAGCACCTATCTTTCGCATGTCCATAATCGTTTTTTCAAGAGAACGATAACTCCAGACAGATTCAGAGTTGGCAAATGTAGGAGGTGCCATTGCACCGATCACGAGATCGCCATTATGAATAATGTTTTTCCATCTCAGGTTGGCAATTTTAATGTATATCGATCGGTTCCCATCTGAGGCTAATGACGTACCCTCATATGCCAATATTAACTGGCTAGAAAAATGTTCGCTTATATCATAGTCATATCCTAGATATATCCTTCTGAATTCCAATGAGTTAAAATCCTTTGGTGTACCGGCATACTGGGTATTGCTCATGTTAAATGAATTCGTGTGACCTTTGTATAAAAAATCCCCAAATGCGTAGCCCCAGAGTTTGCCAGATGGTTTAAATTCAACCTTTGTAGTGTCTTTCTGGCTAAAAACATTTAAAGTCAATAAAAAAAGCAGAATAAAAATTAATTGTTTTTTCATTTTAGTAGTATTAGGTTTAACTTGATTTTTCATGCTACAAAAGTCATGTTTCATTATTACAGGCCTGTTGCAATGTGATTAAGTAATTGTTACAAAAACCTGAACATGCTATTGCCTTACATGGTAATGTGTTATAAAATTGAACTAAAAAAATAAATGCCTATATTTCTGCTTAACATTTAATCCGGAATTACCTATGAGTGATAAATGGCTTCAATGGGCTTCAGAACTTCAATCAATCGCACAAGCAGGGCTGACTTTTAGTAGCGACAGGTATGATCTCGACAGGTATGAAAAAATCAGGAATATTGTAGTTGAAATATTACATGAGTACACAGAGACTGACCATAAAAAAATCAGGGATCTTTTTGCTTCCGAAACAGGTTACCAGACTCCAAAAGTCGATATAAGGGCTTCTGTTTTTAAGAATGATAAAATACTTATGGTCAAGGAGAAAGCTGATGGTGCATGGTCATTGCCGGGTGGCTGGGCAGATGTAAATACCTCGGTGAGTGAATCAGCAATCCGCGAATGTCGTGAGGAAGCCGGCGCCATAGTTAAACCAAAACGGATCATTGCAGTTCATTTAGCTAACAAACATAATAATCCGCTTTTGCCATTTACAATTTACAAGATATTTGTTGAATGTGAACTTGTGGAAAATAGTTTTATGGAGAACACCGAAACCCTGGATGCACGGTTTTTTGAAGCTGATAGTCTGCCGGAACTTTCTTTCGAACGGAATACTCCCGAACAGCTCAAAATGTGTTTTGAAGCTAGAAATTTTAAAGTATTCGAAACAATTTTTGATTAACAGGATTTTAATTTAAATCTTAAATATGAGCTGTTAAAAAGTCCTTTGTGAGCCTTAGTGATAACCTTTGCGTTCCTTTGTGGTAAAAAATAATTCATTGAACCACAAAGGATCACAAAGTAAAGCATAAAGTAAAACAAAGGGAAAAAGTGATAATTAATGACTTTTTAACACTCCTGCAATTTTCAATTATTCAAATAAATACATTTTTCCTGGGGATCAATAACGGAGCCAATCACTCTCGAATTCAGTAGGCCGGCAGTATGTAAATCTTCTAAGATTTTATTCTTTTTATCTGAAGGAGCAGAGAACAAAAGGCCTCCTGAGGTCTGTGCATCAAAAGCTATCATTTTCAGATTATAAT
>PLML01000065.1 GCA_003141525.1 Bacteroidales bacterium | reverse complement strand
AGAACAAACATACGAGGTACACTGAGGAAACTCAGAGTTCACAGAGAAGAAGATTACTTTGAAATTTTTTCGAATGGATAATTAAATTCAAAAACTATTTCATTAATATTACCAGCAATGTATCTTTGCCGGGAACAAGCTGACACTTGAGAAACTTTATTAAATCGCTACTTTCCAGATGTCTGATTTTCAGAAGTATGTAGAAACACCGCTGATGAAGCAGTATTACAACATCAAGACCAAACATCCTGATGCGATATTGCTTTTCAGGGTAGGTGATTTTTATGAGACTTTTGGGGAAGATGCCATAAGGACTTCTGAAATACTTGGTATTACTCTGACACGCCGTGCAAACGGTTCGGCTTCGTTTGTAGAACTTGCCGGATTTCCCTATCATGCCCTCGACACTTACCTTCCGCGTCTTGTAAGAGCCGGCCAGAGAGTGGCTATCTGTGAACAACTTGAAGATCCAAAGCTCACGAAAAAAATAGTCAAAAGAGGGATAATTGAGATGGTGACTCCGGGGGTTCTGCTTAATGAGAATGTTTTAAATCATAAGGAGAATAATTTCCTTGCTGCTGTTCATATTGATAAAAAAATTGCTGGAGTTGCATTCCTCGATATATCGACCGGTGAGTTTCTTACATCGGAAGGTACTATTGAATATATAGATCAGATGCTCAATAACTTTCAGCCAAAGGAGGTATTGTTTGAAAAAGGGAAGAAGGATTTGTTCCTGGATTATTTTGGTCCAAAGTTCTATACTTTTAAACTTGATGACTGGATCTTTACTCAGGACGCCGCAAATGACAGGTTACTTAAACAGTTTGAAACCAGCTCTTTAAAAGGATTCGGGGTTCAGAATCTGAATTTCGGTATTATTGCGGCCGGTGCAATACTATACTATCTCGATATTACCCAGCACGAACAACTTGGGCATATCACCAGTCTGGCAAGGATTGAAGAGAACAGGTATGTATGGCTGGATAAATTTACCATTAAAAACCTCGAGTTGTTTCACTCTCCGTATGAAGGAGCAAGAACTCTGATTGATGTGTTGGACCGGACCATTTCCCCCATGGGAGGAAGACTATTAAAAAGGTGGATTTCATTACCTCTGAAAGATATTCAACCTGTTAATGAGCGCCTTGATGTGGTTCAATATTTTGTTGAAAACGTTGAAATAAAAGATGAAATTGCCGGATTGATCCGCCAGATAGGCGACCTTGAAAGACTTATCTCAAAAGTTGCTGTTAACAGGATAAACCCGAGAGAAGTAGTTCAATTGAAAAGGGCTCTGAAGGCAATTGAGCCGCTGAAAAACATTTGTGAAAATAGCGTGTGCCTCCCTCTTACTCAGATTGCAGAGCAATTGAATCCATGCAAGTCTATAGCCGACAAAATTGACAAAGAGCTTAACAATGATCCGCCAGTGCAGCTAAATAAGGGAAATGCAATTGCAAAAGGAGTATCCGATGAGCTTGATGAATTACGAAAAATACTTTATAGCGGCAGAGATTATCTTTCTGAGCTGCAAACACGCGAGATTGAACGTACCGGAATAACTTCACTCAAGGTCAGCTTTAACAATGTTTTTGGCTATTATATTGAAGTGCGAAATACTCATAAAGAGAAGGTTCCTCCCGAATGGATAAGAAAACAAACTCTAGTAAACGCAGAACGTTATATAACTGAGGAGCTTAAGGACTATGAAAGCAAGATTTTCGGAGCTGAGGAAAAGATAATTACGCTTGAAGCAAAACTTTTTACTGATCTTGTACTTGCAATCCTGGAATATATCCCTCCGATACAGCTAAACTCAGCTTTGATAGCCAGACTTGATTGCCTTCAGTCATTTGCTGTTATCTCTGTGGAAAACAATTATATAAGGCCGGTTCTGAATGACTCCAGAACGATTGCTATAACTGAGGGCCGCCATCCTGTAATCGAAAAACAATTGAGTGCAGGGGAGTCCTATGTCCCGAATGATATGATGCTTGATACTGAAGATCAGCAGATTATTATATTAACCGGGCCTAACATGTCAGGGAAATCTGCTCTTTTACGACAAACAGCCTTGATTGTACTAATGGCACAAACAGGTTGTTTTGTTCCTGCAAAATCAGCAAATATTGGTATGGTCGACAAAATATTTACAAGAGTTGGAGCATCGGATAACATAAGTCTCGGAGAATCAACTTTTATGGTCGAAATGAATGAGACTGCCAGTATCCTTAATAATCTCTCTGACCGCAGTCTCATATTACTTGATGAAATAGGAAGAGGAACAAGCACCTATGACGGAATTTCAATTGCATGGGCAATGGTTGAATATCTGCATGAGAATAAACTCAGAGCAAAGACATTGTTTGCGACCCATTATCATGAACTTAATGAGATGGAGAACTCTTTTTCAAGAGTGAAAAACTATAATGTCTCAATAAAAGAACTTAACAATAAAGTCATTTTTCTGAGAAAGATTAAAAAAGGGGGCAGCGAACATAGTTTTGGAATTCATGTAGCCAGAATGGCTGGTATGCCCAGAAGCGTTGTAAACCGTGCAGATGAAATACTTAAGGAACTGGAACAGAGCCATGAAAAAAAAGATCTCGCAAAACCAATTGCAGACTTAGCAGGTCACAGGGAAGGAATGCAGCTGAGTATCTTCCAGTTAGATGATCCGGTTCTAAAGCAGATCCGTGATGAGATCCTTGAAATTGATATCGATAATCTTACTCCTGTTGAAGCATTAAATAAACTTTATAACATAAAAAAATTGCTTAAATAGTCAGCAAAAATATATTTTTGCAAATTCTATTTCAACGGGTAACATTAATGAACATAATATTATGATTTTTGGAAAAAACAGTATATTTCATTTATTAGTTAGCCTTTTAATTGTCTTTCTCTTCTCAATTAATACACTTTGCGGACAGGATAATAATTCTGACGAGTTAAGCTTGTTCCCAAAGAATATAACACAAAGACAAGACACTATTAGTAACGGGTGGAAGAAACGGAATGTTATGAGTGAGGAGCCCGATACTAATTTTACATGGGAGAAATATGCTACTTTTCTTAATAAGATTTCCGATACAAGCAAATACATCGTTCTGCCCCTGAATGAATTCCGCAAGACTTTCAATAGCAGGAAGATTATAATCGGGCTAAGACATGATATTGATAATGACCTCAATGTAGCTTATCAGTTTTCTGAAGTCGAATACAAGCTTGGATTCCGTGCCACCTATTTTATTTTACATACTGCTCCATATTATCTGTCAAATTCAAATAATATGGCTGTTCACTCAGAAAAGATTATTCCCATTTTGAAAACTATGCAGAATAAAAGGCATTTTGAAATAGGCTGGCATAATGATATGGTTACATTACAGGTAGTATATAATATAAATCCGGTTACATTCCTTCATAATGAACTGAACTGGCTCAGATCAAATGGGATAAATATTGTTGGTACCGCATCTCATGGGTCAAGTTATTGTAAGACATATCATTATCTTAACTATTATTTTTTTGAGGAATGCACCTTTCCGGTAGTTCCAAACTTCGATAATAACATTATGGTCCCGTATGCTGGTAAAAATATTACTTTGCTGAAAGGGAAGCTGAGTAATTTTGGCCTTCAGTATGAGGCATATTTCCTGAATAATAATAAAAAGTTTTCAGACGCAACAATAACCAGTGGTATACGATGGAACATTGGAATGCTCGACCTAAAGCAATTACAACCTGGCGACAGGGTTATAATACTTCTTCATCCTGTGCACTGGCATAAAGGATCGGAACATGCTGATTTTGAATCATTCAGTCTGACCGGACAGAAATCCTGCTCAGTCGATACCATCAAATCTGTTATTTCAGTAGAGATGCCTTATGGAACTAATAAAGGATCGATTTTAGCCTCTTATACACTTTCTCCCGGAGCATACGCAAAGGTAGAAGGTAAGATGCAGGCAAGCAACGGCACAATTAACGACTTTAATAATCCCTTGATCTATACGGTTTATGCTGAAAACAGGGCTGTTCAAAAAGAATGGACAATAAATGTACATAATGCAAAAAACCCGGCATGTGATTTTCTTTCATTTACAATTCCGGGTTTGACTAAATCGGCAAATATTGATGCAGCCAGGAAATCAATTATTGTTAAGGTAAGTGAATTTGCTGATCTGAAGCATCTTCATGTTCAGTTTGATATTTCCCCGGGAGCGAGTGCCTGGCTTGGTAAAAACAAGATGCTTAGAAATTCTGATATTGTGGACTTTTCAAGAAGAGTTGAGATTCGCTTACTGGCGGAAGACGGTATTACTTCAGAAACATGGAAAGTTATTATTCAAAAATGATGAACCTTATATTACTTATTGTTAAAATTTCTTCATTCTTCCTTCTTAAAATTTAAATCATGAAAAAACATATTTATTCATTTACTCTCCTCCTGGTTATTTTCTTTGTTTTTTCTGGTCTGGCTAATTCTCAGAACGGCACAATAAAACAAGAAAAACTTACAAAGTTTGAATTGCAGTCCTCTGCTTTGATTTTTTCTTCAGGTGCTGAAATTTCATCACCGGAATATAAGTCTAAAGTTTACTGGTTTCCGGTGAGAGTGCCATCTACTGTTCTGACAGGGCTGGTTGCCAATAATGTTTATCCCGATCCTTATTCCGGTCTCAATAATATGCTTATTCCTGATGCTTCTGATGAATTTAATAAAAAGTATAATCTGGAGCAATTCAGTCATCTTCCGAACAACCCCAACCCATGGAAAAAACCATACTGGTATCGTACAACTTTTAGTGTTCCTGCTAATGATCAGGGTCGTTGTTTTCAGCTGATATTTAAAGGTATAAATTATCGTGCAGCTGTATGGCTCAACGGGAAGCAAATAGCCGATTCAACAGAAATGGCGGGGATGTTCGCAGAATACAGTCTTGATGTAAGCAGGCAAATCAGGGCTGGCGCTGATAATGTACTTGCAGTAAAGATCTATCCGCTTGATTATCCGGGATTACCAGCCACAGAGCAACTGAAAGCTCTGGGGGATTTCTTCGAAAACGGTGGCCCAACAGGTGATATAGGCAAAAATGTCACAATGCTTTGCTCTGTCGGATGGGACTGGATTCCGCCGGTAAGGGATCGTAATATGGGCATATGGCTGCCTGTATACCTTAGAACTTCGGGAGGTGTTACGATCGCTGATCCTAAGCTTGTTACATCCCTTCCTAATCTGCCTGACACAACTATCGCAAACCTATCTCTTAATATCAAATTGCAGAATCATAATAATATAGACGAAACCGGAAAATTAACGGTCACAATAACTCCTGAAAATTTTAAAGGCAAGGTTCTTAAATTTTCAAAGAATGTACCGGTTATAAAAAATGGCCCTACAACAATTGATTTGAATGGTCAGAATACAAATGATCTGAATGTTGACAACCCTGTACTCTGGTGGCCTAATGGGTACGGGAAACCAAATCTTTACAGGATCAGGATTCAGTATGCAGACAATTCGGGGATTTCTGATGACACATCATTTGTTTTTGGTATCCGTACAGTAAGTACAAAAGCAATTAATGTTAACGGATCGTACCGCCGCGATTTTTATGTCAATGAAAAACGGATTCATTTGACAGGTGGGGCATGGGTTCCGGATATGATGCTTAATCGCGATTCCATCAGGTACGATTATGAAATGCATCTCTGCAGGAACTCAAATATTAACCTTGTGAGAATATGGGGAGGAGGAGTAACCCCTTGTGATGAATTTTTTGAAGCTGCAGACAGGTATGGATTATTAGTGTGGTCAGATTTCTGGATTACAGGTGATACACAGGGTGAGTTTAAAGGATCTCCTGACTGGCCACTTGAAGCAGATGTATTTATTAAAAATGTAAAGAGTACAATCCTCCGGATACGCAATCATCCCAGTCTTCTGGTCTGGACTGGAGGAAATGAAGGCCATGCACGGAAGGAGCTTTATGACGTAATGAGAGAAAGCATAATATCGCTTGATGGGACAAGGCCATATATTCCGAGTTCTTCGGGATTTGCAAAATTACCACAAGTATGGAACGGGGCATGGCCCGATAATCTGCCTTCTGGCGTTTACAGTGGCGGACCATATACCTGGCAGGATCCGAAAGTATACTATTCAAAAGCTATGGCAGGCAGGGATTGGGTATTTAAAGACGAAACCGGACTACCTTCTCAGCCACCTTATAATATTATGTCAAAAATAATTCCTGATCTTGTGTGGGACAATAAACTGCCATTCCCTCTTAATAATACATGGGGTTATCATGATGCTGCTACCGGAAACGGCAGATGGGATCTTTATTATAAAGAAATGGTAAAAAGATATGGTGAACCTGTGAATATGGAGGATTTCTGTAATAAAATGCAGTTGATGAACGCAGTTGGTTACCAGGGTATATTTGAAGCTGCAGGACATAAGCTGAACGATATCGGCGGAGTTATGTTATGGAAAATAAATGCGGCATTCCCGAGTGTTGTATGGCAGGTATATGACTGGTTTCTAATGCCTAATGCAGGTTATTATTTCATGCAGAATGCTTGTGAACCAGTACATATTCAACTGAACCCCATCAACCTGAAAGTTCTGGCGATTAACAGGACATATAATACTTTCCCCGGGCTTGTTGCTCAGATTGATGTCCTGGGCCTGGATTCAAAATCAATATTTCATGAAGAAAAAAACATCACTCTTTCGACGACAGATGTGAAAGAAGTGACCACATTATCTTCTGTTATAACCGGGACCAAGGATGTGAATTTTGTGATATTGAATTTAAAAGACAGCAAGGGGAATTCTATCTCCCATAATGTATATTGGCTCTCTAATGACGGAGATTACAAATCTTTGCAAGAGATGCAAAAAATTAAAGTGGAAACCAGAGTGCTTTCATCTGTAAAAAACAAGACTGAAAACAGCTGGACCATAAAGATCACAAATACCACAAACAAGCTGGCCTTTTTTGTTCGTCCACAGTTAATGGTTGGTGGAGAAGAGGTATTGCCAAGTTACTGGACAGCCAATTATTTTACTCTTGCACCTTCTGAAACCAAAACGGTTATAGTTAGTTGTCCGCCCGTAAAATTAAAAGGTGAAAGTCCTGTGATTAAAATTTCGGGCTGGAATGTAAACGATCAGGAGCTTACCTTAAATTAAATATGAGTAAATTAGAGACCTCTGTGACCCTCAGTGGTTTCTCAGTGTAACTCTGTGTCAGTTCTTAACTATCACTTACACAAAGTGACACTGGGATACACTAAATCATACAGAAAAAATGATATTTTGAGATTAATCAGAGCTACTTCTGTTGTAAATATAGAATAAGATAAACCATTACTTAACTTTATCATAATAGTTTGTTCCGGTAATTTCACCTGCAGATGATTTGTTGGTGAAATTCATTGTAAGAATCTTCCCCTCATTATCGATCTTAAATGTCTCTTTTGCAGAAAGAGTATCTGATCCATTAGAACTCTGAAATATTGTTGATGATTCAAACATGATCGATCCGTCACTGTCGGAACGGGAGACTTTTGTCGTTCTTGGCATATCATAAACATAGATTTTACAATCCTTTCCGTCAAGGGAAAGATTCTCATCGAAAGGATATTGTTCTCCGTTACCGTTTTCGTAAAGGCGTGTTGTCAGCAGACTATCTGATTTGAGCTGAATTGTGATTCCGGTAAGAAATATCTGGTTATCAGCAAGAACAGTTTTTTCCTTGTTTAGTTTCCATTCCCCCGAAAAATCTGCTTTCTGGGCATTTATAGTTAACGCAGGCAGAAAGAACAGAATAGATAAGACAATAAAAATTGTTTTCGTTTTCATAATTGTATATTTTAAGGTTAGTTAGATTGATTATTTGTAAAATTATAAAAATCCTGTCAATATTGGATCATTAAAAATACTTCCTGAATTTATCTCCGATTTTGAAATAAGTATATCTGCCTGCATCTTCACCGGTAACATGAACAGATTCGCCATCGGTCTCAAATGTACTATGTTCTCCAACAATCTGGGAGAAATACACGTCACTACACTTTCCTGTTTCGTCGCGAAGTATAACATGAGCAAGGTTTCTGTGGATATCTGAGATGAGTTCAGAATTGCACACAGGACAATAATATTCAAGATATTCGCCTGCCTGAATCTCAAATGAAGGATGCTTTAGACTCGTATAATTGCCAATTTGTGGACTTAAGAGTAAAAGAGCTTCCTGTTTCTTGTCATTTTTTACCTTGAAAATTATATGAGAACCCACACGAATGTGCCCGTTGCATTTGGGGCATAGAAAATCATGCATTTGTACCTCCTTTTTCTTTGAATCATCAGATAAAACAAAAAAAATCAGGTTTTGTTGAGACTTCATTTTTTCAGATGCACGTTCAACTATAATTAAGTACGACAGAATACTTAGGATATTAGGGTTTTAAACATCAGATCTGAAATTTTGAGCCAGTCATAAATATAATTAGACTTCACTATTCAAAACAGGTTATCAGTACTGAAAAAATATGAACGGCAATTTTCCCATAATACACTTCAATGTATTCTGTAATATTCTTTTTTAAAAATTTATTCCATTATAGTTAAGTATAGTTTTAGCATTCAGAAATTTATGAGATGTAAGGTTCAGCTATCAAAAAAAGCAAAAATATTAAATCTATTAGTGTAACATATTCGCACATTCAACGTTTAAATAGTTGTGTTTGTCAAGTAATACAAGTCATTCGTCAAAAACTCAAAGTTATGAGAAATTCACTTATACTGGTATTCCTATGCTACAGCTTAACGATATCAGCGACCACTTATTATATTGATCCATCAGGCAGTGATTCCAATAACGGGTCAAGTAGTTCTCCATGGAAAACACTTGCTTACGCGTGTTCGAAAGCGACCTCTTCCGGAGATATTATTCATGTCAATGCAGGAACCTATATTGAGACGTCTCAAAGCGAATT
>PLML01000154.1:7598-31120 GCA_003141525.1 Bacteroidales bacterium | reverse complement strand
ACGTTGACATAATGCCGGCTGCGCAGGCAATGGTCAAAGACCGACAACAGACAATTGGCATCAGGAGGCAAATAAACACGTACGATATCAGCCTTCTTATTGATAACATGGTCGAGGAAACCCGGATCCTGGTGTGTGAAGCCATTGTGATCCTGCTGCCAGACATGAGAAGCTAGCAAATAGTTCAGAGAGGCGATCTTCCGTCTCCATGGCAGCTCCAAAGTTACCTTCAGCCACTTGGCATGCTGGCTGAACATTGAGTCGACGATACGAATGAAAGCTTCATAACTATTGAAAAGTCCATGTCGCCCCGTCAACAGATAACCCTCCAACCAGCCTTCGCATTGGTGTTCGCTGAGCATCGAGTCTAGCACCTGTCCTGAAGGAGCGAGGAATTCATCATTCTTTTCAACCCTGGCGTCCCATTGACGATTAGTAACATCAAATACTGCACCCAGGAGATTTGATTGTGTCTCATCTGGTCCGAAGACCCGGAAATTATGCTGATCCTGATTCAGTTTGGCCACATCCCGAAGGAACTTTCCAAGTACAAGAGTATCCTGTCCGTCAACAGCCCCCGGTGTAGGCACTTTCAGGGCGTGAAGGTGAAAATCAGGCATTCGCAGATCGCGCAGAAGAATACCACCATTGGCATGTGGGTTTGCTCCCATCCTCCGGTCACCTTCAGGTGCCAGTTCGGCCAATTCCGGAATGAGACTTCCTTTATTATCGAATAGTTCTTCTGCTTTGTAACTCTTCATCCAGGTCTCAAGAAGTTTAAGATGATCGGGATGCCCGGAATCGACTAGAAGCGGTACCTGGTGCGATCTTGAAGTACCCTCAATCTGCAGTCCGTCAATAATTTTCGGTCCCGTCCAACCCTTAGGTGACCTCAGTACGATCATTGGCCACCTGGGCCTGGTTGTGTCATTATTCTTCCTTGCATTACTTTTGATCCGGCGAATATCTTCGATAGCCTTTTCCACGATACCAGCCATAAGTTGATGCATCTCTTCAGGCACATCACCTTCAACAAAATATGGTGTCCAGCCGCATCCCTGCATAAATTTTTCCAATTCTTCATGCTCGATACGTGCCAGAACGGTCGGGTTGTTGATCTTGTAGCCATTCAGATGCAGAATTGGCAGCACAACTCCATCGGAAATCGGGTTGAGAAACTTGTTGGATTGCCAGGCCGTTGCCAGTGGTCCGGTTTCAGCTTCTCCATCCCCAATGACACAAACTACTATCAATTCGGGATTGTCGAACGCAGCCCCAAAGGCATGACTGAGCGAGTATCCTAATTCACCACCTTCATGAATTGACCCAGGAGTTGTCGGTGCAACATGACTGGAAATTCCGCCAGGAAATGAGAACTGTTTGAATAGTTTTTTCATCCCGTCTTCATCCTGACTGATATCCGGATAAATCTCACTATAGGAGCCTTCAAGATAAGTATTGCCCACCAATGCAGGACCACCATGACCGGGACCGGCGATGTAGAACATGTCCAGATCATACTTTTTTATAACCCGGTTCAAATGGACGTAGATGAAGTTCTGGCCAGGTGTAGTACCCCAGTGACCCACCACAAGAGGTTTCACATGGGATAATTTCAACGGCTCCTTCAGCAGCGGGTTATCGTAGAGATAAATCTGCCCGACTGACAAATAATTTGCAGCACGCCAATAAGCGTTCATCCTTTGCAAAAGTTCCTGAGATAATGGGTTATTCTTCTCATTAATCTTTTTTGTTTTCATGATCATATTTCATTTCTTAGTAATATTTAAAATCTGGCTGACTGTTTTAGCTATCATCCATTCCTCATCGGTGTGAATGACACGTACAGCAACACTTTCCTTCTCTTTTGATATAATCGGAGCGTTTTTTCTATTTTGTTTCTCTTCGAGCCTGATCCCAAGAAATCCCAAACCCTCACATATGCGGGAGCGAATAACCGGGCAGTTTTCTCCAATACCACCTGCAAAAACCAATGTGTCAAGTCCGCCAAGTGTAGCGGCGAAGGCTCCTATCCATTTCTTCGCCTGATAGCAAAATAACTCTACGGCTTCCGCGGCTCTAGTATCAGTGGTTTCCTTTGAGAGCAAATCGCGCATATCAGCACTGGTTTCAGAAATGCCGAGGAGACCTGATTCATGATTGATCAGATTATTAAACTGTTTAGGTGTAAGATTCTCTGACCTCATCATGTACCAGGCGACACCCGGATCCAAATCACCAGATCGTGTACCCATTATTAGTCCGGCTGCAGGTGTGAATCCCATACTGGTGTCAACACTTTTACCTTTGCAGACGGCAGCAAGACTTGCCCCATTGCCAAGATGAGCCAATATCACGCGGCCATTGCTAACTCTCTTACCAGCTACTCTTATGAGTTCTTCGATGAGATAGGCATATGATAAGCCATGGAAACCGTATCGCTGTATTCCTTTCGCATCGAATCGGCGTGGAATCGGAAGCAATTTAGCCACACGGGGCATGGTGCAATGAAATGCTGTATCAAAGCATGCTATCTGGGAAAGCTTTGGGTGGCGCTGACGGAATGCCTCTATTAATTCAATCTCTTCAGGCAGATGATCTGAATCATAAGGAATGATACGATGTAGTTCATTTAACAATTCATGAGTGATTAGTTCAGGATCTGTATGTTCCATTCCGAAAACAACCCGATGTCCAACGCCTATGATGAAAGAAAATTCAACCTGCTTTTCAAGCCAATCCATCAGAAAAATTACAGATGAGTGGTAATCAGAAACTCCTGCTTCAAGAATATCCTGATGGACTCCTTTCTCATTATTGAAAGTAATTGTTGAATCTTGAAATCCTATCCTGTCAATTTTCCCAAAAAGTAACCTGGCTGGTATCTTATCAACCCTGTAAAGTGCAAACTTAATAGAAGAAGAACCACCGTTAATGGTTAATATGAATACCCGTTTTTTCTTCATGAACGATTCCTCTTTTTTTATCCATTCTTTAATCCCATAAGGGCCAATTCTGCTGATGTTGATAAATAATTCTTATGATGAATACTTCTGATGCCTAAATCTCTGGCAACATCAACGAACATCTGCATATCTTCAATATATACAACATGTTGGACCGGTACCTGAGCAATGTCAAGCGCAATCCGAAAAATATCTGCATCGGGTTTTCGAAAATGGACGAAACAGGAGGAAATGAAAAAGTCAACGAACTGATTCAACTTAAATTTCTTTATTCTATGTTCGTTCAACTCCCGTCCTTCGTTGTTGACTACGGCTATTTTCAGATTGTACTTGTCTTTCAACTGTCGTATATTCTCAATCATCTCTATATTCGGAGTGGACTGCGAGAACATAAACTCACGAAATTGATCAATTGTGAAAGAGCGTTTCTGGTAGAATACTACTCTTTTAAGGTATTCACTCAGGGTAATCTTTCCCTCTTCATAGGTAACCTGAATTACATGATGCCGTTCATCCATTTCGTCAAAGTCCAGATTAAAAACATCAGCAGCTGATTTGCGTGACTCGTGTCCCCAACCATTGGAAAGCATTACGCCACCTATATCTAAAAACAATGTTGTTACCGGTATTAATTTATTCTTTTTCATCATTTTGCATTTAGCCATTCAGTGTGATAGGTTCCTTTTGCATCAATACGTTCGTAAGTATGAGCACCAAAATAATCGCGTTGCGCCTGAATAAGATTTGCCGGTAACCATGCACTTCGAAAAGCATCGAGATACCCAAGTGAAGCCATCATACCAGGTACGGGAATTCCAAGAGTACTTGCCTGACATACGATCTTCCGCAGATCGTCATTATTCTCTTTAATCTTTACTGAGATGTCGGGGTCCAGCAACAAATTCAATAGATCGTGTTTAGCATGAAAAGCTGCCTGAATGTCTTCCAATATGGCAGCACGAATGATGCAGCCACCCCGCCAAATCTGTGCCACTGATTCAAGATCAAGATGATATCTATACTTATCAGATGCTGATGAAAGGAGTGCAAATCCTTGCGCATAAGTAGTAAGCATTGATACATAAAAGGTGTTTCGTAATTGTTCAAGGAATTTTTCCCGGTCTCCGGAGAAAAGAGTTGCCTGGTGCTGATAGATGTTGTCTGCCATTTGACGCTGTTCTTCAAACACTGATAAATCTCGCATAGCAACTGCCATATCGATAGTCGGAACAGGTACCTGAAGTTCCATAGCGCTTTGAGAAGTCCACATACCGGTGCCTTTTTGCCTGGCCACATCAAGAATTTCATCAATCAACCTATTGCCTGTTTTCTCATCTACCCTGCCAAATATGTTGCCTGTAATTTCCATTAGGAAACCATTCATCTCCCCTTTATTCCATTCGTTGTAAACGTTTTGAAGCTGATCTTCGGAAAAACCGAGAACCAGTTTCATCAATGCGTAAGTCTCTGAAATAAGCTGCATTACACCGTACTCAATGCCGTTATGCACCATCTTCACAAAATGACCTGCTGAAAAAGGGCCCAGATATGTAACGCAGGGTTCACCATTCACTCTAGCGGCAACAGCTTCAAGAATTGGTTTTACCCTTTCATAAGCTTTTTTCAGTCCTCCGGGCATAATACTGGCGCCTTGTCTGGCGCCTTCTTCTCCTCCTGATATCCCCATCCCCATAAAAAGTATTCCTTTTTCTTTTAACCGGATTGTGCGCAGATCAGTGTCTTTAAAATATGAATTGCCTGAATCTATTATAAGATCGTCCTTCTGAAGATGAGGTGACAATTCCTTTATAACTGAATCTACCGGCGCTCCTGCCGGAACAAGTAAAATTATTGCATGGGGTAACCGTAATCCAGAAATAAACTCCTGAAGGTTAGTTGTGCAATGGATATCTCTTTTCTCTGCTTCTTTCCTGAGAGCTTCAATTTTCTGCGGATCTTTGTCATAACCCGCCACTGAGAAACCATGATCAGCCATGTTTAATAACAGGTTACGCCCCATGACACCTAAACCTATCATTCCAATTTCATATTGTTTTCTTTTATCTGTATCTGTCATAATTACACCTTCTTAAGATTCCTTATAACACTCTATGCACAATAACTCTGGTTTCTCATTGGTACGTTTTTTAAAGCACATGATTATCATCTAGCAGTATTTATCTTACAACCAGCCACCGGTAAAACCCGCTAGACGCAAACCATTGATGATATACGGACAGGCTCTCATAAGTCTCCATAGAAAGCCTGTCCTATAATTCTCAATCATAGCAATGATCGGTCCCTGATTGATCCCAAAATGCCATGGGGAAACCCATCCATTTGATTTATTGGAATTACAAGTATAGGATGGATTAAACGTTGCCTTAAACCCATAGTGGTTAACTACTTTCAAAGCGACCTTGTTTACCAGAAAGTCAATTGTGGGCAACACAATCTCAGGAGCAAAAGGTAGTGATGCAACAACAGCCCATGGTGCGACGGTTCCGTCGTCTGGACCACATGGCACACCACGCCCTATATAATCGAAGTATATGCGTTTCCTCCCATCTAGGCTAAGGGTTCTAGGACCAGGGCCGTCACTTGCTGTTATTCCCCAACAATTCCGACTGTAACCTGTGAATTTAAGTGGATTATCAATTGCATACTGTTGCTGAACATAAGTCGCGCGACGGCTGTTCTCAAAATAATTAATACCCTTGCTGCGCATGAAAGCATCCTGAATGGCGCGAAAATCTATCCAGATGTGTGACATCTGATGTGTGAATAATGGCCCGGCATAAAGATATTCATATCCAAAAATTTTTATCCACTCATAGGTTGAAACCCATGCAGAATAGCTATTCTCAGGAAGTGGATATGTAGGCGAACCGAGACCAAGTATATAAAGTACTAAAGCCTCATCATAACCTCTCCATCGGTACCTTAGAAATCCTCTTTCCGGTTTCCATCCATGCGTAAGAGTTGGACCTTTGTTTTGTGCCCATTGCCAATCGGCACGCCCGTAAATTTCATTGGCAAGGTTTCGTATTTCAAGCTCACTGGCCACATTGGCATCAAAGTAAACTCCTACCGTCAATACACCTGCTAATAATATTGCGCTATCTACAGTTGATAATTCGCATTTCCATGCTCTTTTGCCAGTATGCATATCGAGGAAATGATAATAAAATCCGTGGTAACCGGTGGCATCGGGTTCAGGACCTTGTCGACTGTTCCAAAAAAATCTCAAAGTTGTAAGCACTGTTTGTATTGCAGTATCACGAGTAATAAAGCCATGCTCAACTGCCACAGGATAAATTGTCAAGGCGAGACCAGTAGCGGCAATGCTCGAGGGCCAATCAGATGCAGTCTTGTCTTTTACTAATCCATTTTCGGGATTTGTTTCATGGAGGAAGTAACTGAATGTTTCTCTCTGAAGTCTTTCAAGTGCAACTTCGTCTATGGTTATTTTCCCTCTCATTATATCACTCAGTTTGGCAGTTACCTTGATTAAGAGATTACATGATGTCGTTAATCATTATCGGCGACTTATCAAAAATGTTATATGCTAGTAAAAGCGAACGCTTTTAATGGTTAACCCAGCTTACTTTTAGTAATAATCATAGTGCCTGAATTAATTGCTCTTTTTGGTCGGAACAATTAAAAGCGGAATCAAAGTATGATGCAATACTTTTTCCGTAACACTCCCCATAACTACATTCTCCAGCCATTTCCGGCTATGAGATCCAATAACGATGACATCAGCTTTCAGCTCTTTTGCGGTAGCCAGAATAGAATCGGCAAAATCACCTTCTTTGACAATTGTCTGAATTGTTTTATCACCCAGGTGTTTTTTTGATGTTTCAAGGTATTTCAGAGATGCTTCCTTCAGTCCCTGAACACTGCTTAATTGTAGTGGGCTTACATCTACAAACCCTGAAAAACCCATAATAGGCGAATATCCTGATGTGGCATAAAATACAGGATCTGTTATCACGTGCAACAATATTACTTCAGCATTCATGGATTTTGCCACTGAAAATCCCACTTCTGCTACTTTTTGGGCAGTTGGATTATAATCAAGTGCTATCAATACTTTACTTACCTTATCTGTTTTCATTTACTTATACTTACATAATTTATATTTAATATGATTTTTTGGTGTCCGTTATTAATCACAGATACCTGTTGCGAGTAATTCAAATATTCGCAGGATCACTTTCTTCTCCTGGCGAATAAATAACCAAGCAGGAAACCTAAGATTATTCCAATCAGGATCTGTATCCAATTCCAGTTTCCCATGTTCATCGAGCTTCCACCACCATGCATCATTCCCTGTTGAGTATCACAAGCTACAAGAACAGTAGCAAATGCAATAAAAAAAAGTACTTTTTTAATTGATGTTAACATCCTTCGTGATTTCATAATTTTCTGATTATTTGATTAATAAATTGTTAATTATTCTCATTCACCTTTCCTTTCTGTTGCGGAGTTGGAAATCAGGGATTAAATGCACCTAAGGACCAGATATCCTCCGCTGTTACTCGTAAATGATAATTAGGAAATGACAGGACAGGAATATAAGCTTTGTTTATCATTTGGTGAGCAAAGTTACCTAACAGCAAATTAGAAGCACTCTTCTCCTGTTCCGTCATTATTGAAATCAGATCAGCATCTATTGATCGTGAATAATCAAGTGTCAAATCAGTAAGGTTGCCACCGTGAAGATGTTCTACTGTATAAGGAACTTTATGAGTGTCAAGGTAAGAAGCTACCTGCTCAGCATATTGATGAAGCTTTTTTTCAATACTCTTTAAATTTGATAACCGTATTGTCAGAAGATGAATTTTTGAACCAAATTTTTTAGCTAGCTCAACCGTATATGGAACTTTTTCACGGGTTTGGAAAGTCATGTCCAGGGGCAATACTATATTATCAATATTTGAAGGTATTTTACTTCTTCTGACAGTAATCACAGGGTTTCTCGAATGAGAGGTTATTTTGTATGCATTGCCTCCAATGAACAATTCTTCAAAGCCGGACGCCCCATGTGTTGAAAGCACTGTCAAAGCATCTTCGTGCTTATCTGCCAGATCTGCTATTTCCTTAAATATATTACCCTCTTTAATTATATAGCTTAAAGTAAAATTTAAATTGACTTTCTCTTTATACTTTCGTAGTATACCTTCAAATTTTGTTTGTGCCAGTTGGTTTTCCTTTTCCATTTGTTCATAATAGTCACCGGTATTCTTTCCAATAACATGAACCAATAGAATATTAGCTCCGGTTTTAGTGGCCATCATCATTGCCAGATTTAAACCATTTAATGACTCATCTGAGAGATCAAGGGGAACAATAATTGTCTTCATAGTCTGCTGATTAAATTTCCAAAGTGTTGAAAATTCCAGGTTCAATTCTGCTGTATTTCATGTTGTAAGGACTAATGGGGAATTTGTTTAAGATTGTTTTAAAATTTATACTCATACTTTTTGTATATAACAAAACATGAGCGGTTTTGTTATAACGAATTTTACCTCTTAAATATGGTTTTTATCGCCAATGAAGACTCTACAGGAGCAGTTTCTCCTAACTCCTGAGCATCGTCAAGGCTAAGCAATAATGATGTTAATTTATTCTTTTCGTTTTCATTGAGTAGACTTAGTAAAACATGATGTGCTCCCTTGTTAAGAATAAATGAGCTTTTCCCATCGCGAATTGACGTCAGTAACGGCAATATGCTTCGCCTTCCGATTTTAATAAGACCTTCTGCTGCAATCCATCTGATTTCAAATTCTTTATCATCAAGCAGATTAATCAAAAATGGAATCGACCTTCTGTCGGCTATAAGTTCAACAATCTTAGCAGCTTCCATACGAAGCAAACCATTTTCGGAACTTAGTAGTTTGTGTAGTTTGGGGATAATGGATTTACCCATCCCTACAAGCGTACTTCTTGCAGCAAGTTTTTTTACAGAGTTTTTAGAATCCAACGATTCTTTAATAAGAGAGGTCAGGTTATCCGGAAAATCTTTAAGGTTAATATCTATTTCACTACTGTTATTTTTATTCATAATCTGAAAAAATCTAAAGTTTGGCATTTACCTGTCGTCAACCAAGTTATACTTAGAAGACGAGTTCTTTTTTGACATCATTTCTTTTATATAAAAAATGAAATATGAAGCGTTAAAGTTAATCTCAAGTGAATTGCTGAGCGTTATATAACTTCCAGAAAAAGTTACATCATTTACATATTTTCATGCCAAGTTCGACAATAAAAAAGCCATCCAGCAACACGGCAAACTGGTCTTTATTTAGTAAATAAAGGGACTGTAAAAGGAATATCACATCACAATCATGATCCTGATCGAAAGATTGCTAAGTATAACTTAACATTTTCAGTTTCACTGCATTATCATATCTTGTAAGATATAGATAATTGCTTAGGGGAAAAATCTAATTACTACGTGAGAGCAAATGCTCTATGAATCGAAAATATTCTAATGAAACTTTGTTATAGAACATACAAGGAAGAGATAAAAAAATTAGCTTATTTAGTTAACTCCATAAAACTTATTGTTCTTGTCCCGGCAGATTCTCCTTTTTTAGCCATAGGGCATCCGGGAACAGGGCAATTAATTATTTTATGTTCCTTATTATCTGCAGGTTCCCAACCCATAATAAGATATAATGCAAAGAACCCAATTACATACGCAACAGCAATATGCCACCCGTTTTTTACCCAAAGAATTACATCCCGTCCTTCAGGAAATTTATTTGTGATTGCTACTCCAGCGGATGATCCAAACCAGATCATTGACCCTCCGAATCCTACACTATAAGCCAGCATTCCCCAGTCAAAATGACCCTGATCCAGGCATAGTTTTGTAAGCGGAATATTATCAAATACAGATGAAAGGAATCCAAGTGCAAGGGCAGTGATCCAGGAAGCATTAGGTAGTTCTTCTACTGGCATGAGAGAAGCACAAAACACGAGACAGAGCAGGAAAATTGTTCCTTTTATCGCACCTGGGACCTCTTTCCATGGAATAGGCCTCAGAAATGCTCCCGTTAAAATAGCAATCCATACTCCTAATGCCGGCATATCGTAAAGTATATTGGAAACAATTGCACCGGCAAGCATAAGTCCGATATTAAATAATTTTACCCACTCAATCTTTATGTTTGGAGTAGCATCTTTTTGTATCCTTTGGTATTTGTCCTGCTGACGAGAGGCAAACCATGCAAAAAACAGGAGTGCGATACCGGCAGCAATATATGCATGCAAAACATTAAATGCACTGACTCCGTCAATCCACATCATTGTTGTCGTGGTATCTCCAACTACACTTCCGCTACCTCCTGCATTGCTGGCTGCCACAATTGCTACTATATATCCGATATGAACTCTCTTTTTAAATACAACCAGAGCAATAGTGCCACCTATGAGTGCAGCAGCAATATTGTCAAGGAAAGATGATAAAATGAAAACAAAAATTAACAGTATAAACGGACCTTTCCAGTCATCAGGTAGAAATCATGGTAATATATCTGGAACTCCTGATTCTTCAAATATTTTTGATAGGATGGCAAACCCAAGTAAAAGGCCTAATAGATTAACTATTATACCCCATTCGCCCTGGCGTAATCCTTTATCCATGAGTTGGTCAATTATGGGCGTCGTACCGAAGATATGCTCAATCAAGTTAAACCCCGGATCAAAAACAATCTTGAAGGTCAATAAAACAGTTAGTCCAATAACTGCCACCCAGAAGGTTTTTTTGTGAAATAATGCTACCCCAAGAAGAATAAGTCCGAAAATGATAAATTCAACTCTTACAGGACCTATTGAAGGGACTGATCTTCCGGCAGCAAGCTAACACAATGGAGATAATAAAATTATTGAAATCATTAAAAGCTTTTTACTATAATTAATGATGAAGGATTTAAGACAATTATTCATTTATCCGATATTGTATTTTTAAATCGATTACTAAAGATTGCGACAAGATAGAAACTTTTTTGGATCGTATATTCATTAATAAGAGACCTGCAAGAGGATTGCCCCTATAGCTTAGAGAATTAAGATACGATACCCGGTTTGAAATTCGATCTAAAAGATTAACTTGACAATCCTATTTAATCAAATGATAAAACGATGGACTCAAAAAATACTAATATTTTAAGAGTTGNNTTTATAGAACTAAAGCTCAGGCAAAAAAAAATTATGACAAAATCAGCCATTTTTACGATTGTTTTGCCGGTGGATTCGAGAGTAATTATAGAAACATAGCTTTAGAGCAGTTAAACATTAAAAGCGGAGAAACGGTTCTGGAGATCGGTTTTGGGACCGGAAATTGCTTGAAGCAAATGGCTAAGTCAGTGGGGAAAACAGGAATGGTCTATGGAGTTGAGATCTCTTCTGGCATGTTGAAAGTGACTAAGAAGAGACTCGAAAAAGCAGGACTGTTGGATAGAGTTGAACTTTATTGTGGAGACGCGGTAAAGATGTCATACAATGCGCACAAATTCGATGCTGTTTTCATGAGTTTTACCCTTGAGCTCTTTGATACACCAGAGATCCCTATGATTCTAAATGAAATAAAAAGGGTTCTGAAGTCTGAAGGAAGTCTTGGGGTTGTAAGCATGTCAAGGGAGGACGGCAAATCAATAGTATTTAAACTTTATGAGTGGGCTCATAAAAAATTCCCAAATTATGCCGATTGCAGGCCCATCTATGTTGAACAATCGCTTACGGAGGCTGGATTCAGGATAAAAAGTAAAGATAAAGTGAAAGTGCTCGGATTACCACTTGAGATCGTTATCGGTATAAACCTGTCCTAAACAGTAAATTATTTCAATTGAATATTTAACTTTTAAACCAATAAGTCATGAAAGCACAAATAAACTCAATTTTAATACCCACTGATTTTTCAGTTCTCTCTGAAAGTGCGCTAAAAGTAGGTATAGCCATTGCAAAAAGACATAATGCTGAAGTTACGTTGCTTCATGTTGTTGACCTGCTTCCATATTTGCTACCGACCGAAGTTTTATTATCAAGTTCTAAGGAAGTTTTATCAAGGAAGGAGGAAGAACTTAAAGAATTAAGTGAAAAGATTCAAAAAGATACAGGTGTTAAAGCTGTCGTAAAAGTTTTAGAGGGAACACCCTCAGACAGTATTTGCAAACTTGCTTATGAAGAAAATATTAGTTTAATAGTCATGGGTACTCACGGCGTTTCCGGGTTACGAGAATTTTTTATAGGATCTGAGGCGTTTAGAGTTATAAAAAATGCTACTTGTCCGGTTTTAACAATCCCCGGAGGCTGGCAAAAAACTGATTTTGAAAAAGTTTTATTTCCAGTCAGGCTTAGACCAGGCACTTTAGATACATACTTTTATGCCAGACCAATAATAGAGAAAAATAATTCGGAATTATTTTTCCTGGGACTCTACGAACAGAAAAAAGATTTGGTCGAAGAAGAAATTTCCATATCAATAAATAGAATTAAACTTCAGTTAGATAATGACAAAGTTGTATTTAAATCTGAATCATCTCAATCCAAAGACTTTCCGGCAAAGACCATTGAAATGGCAATGCAGTACGAAGCAGATCTAATTATTCTTACTGCAAATCTTGATCATGATTTCAAGGCATATTTTGTCGGACCATTTGTACAACAAGTTGTAAATCATTCACGATTACCGGTTTTATGTATAAAACCAAAATTCAGTGTAACTGGACAAAATATATTTGTTGAACCTGTTTAAAGAATTTATAAATCAGAGAGTATCAAAACTTTTTGAGCAGGACAACTCGATAATTAGGGCAGTTGTAACGCTATATGAAAGGGCATTAGTCAATCCAAAAACAGCGCATTAACAGCTCTAAGAAGGTAAAAAAACTATATATACTCAGTAATTGCATTTTAAAGCAAAAAATAACTATATAAATTTATTAAGTTAACTTCAATAAGTTCGAACATTTGATGAATTAGCTTTGAATAGAATGCATTATTCGTCCGATAATTGTACCATTAATTTACGGTATTCGCTGTAAAGCTTTGATTTTGAAATTATCCCTGCAAACCTGCCATCCTTTAATACTGGCAAATTCCAGACCCGGGTTTCATCAAATACTTTCATTATCCGGTCGAATGAATCATAGTAATCTATTACGGCTGGAGTTTGGATGTAATAATCTTTAACAAAAGTTGTGTCTAACAGTTCCTGATCGAACATAATATCCCGTATGTTATTAAGCATTACCATGCCAAGGAATTCGTCTTCTTTGCCCAAAACAGGAAATAAGTTTCTGTCGTATTTTCTGAAAAGTTCAACAATATGCCTCAAACTATCAGTTGTTTCAAGGCTAATGCAATCGGTTTCTATTACTTTTTCAATTTTTAAAAGGGTAAGAATGTTGCGATCTTTATGATGAGTTAATGCTTCTCCTTTACTGATCAGCTCTTTCGTATAAATTGAATCCTTTTCAAAATATTTTGATGTTAAATAACAAGAGGTTGCTGTAACAATAAGGGGTATTAAAAGACTAAAGCCACCTGTGATTTCGGCAACTAAAAATATTGCAGTCAAAGGCGCATGCATAATACCTGCCATTAAACCTGCCATACCGGCTAAAGAGAAGTTTCTTACTGATACATGTATGAATGGCAACTTATTTAATAACTCAGCTACAATATAACCTGTAACACCACCCATAAAAAGAGCAGGTGCAAATACTCCGCCAATACCTCCACTTCCGGTTGTTACTGCCACAGCTAAACCCTTAAACAATATAACAATGGCAAGAAAAAACAATATTGCATTGATGTTAGTTTTTAAAAAATCAAATTGAATTAACTGAGTTATTTGTTCCGGATTAGTTCCCTGAAGAATTTGTAGTGTTAAATACCCTTCTCCAAATAAAGGAGGCATCATAAAAATTAAGATACCAAGAACTATTGCACCCAATGCGATCTTTTGCCACAAGTGTTTTATCTGAGCTATTTTTTTTTCAAAAAAAGATATTTGCCGCATAAAAGCTACTGATAATAAGCCGCATGATATACCTAATATAAGATAGTAGGCAATGTTCTTTTTCTCAAATGAATCAAATAGCGTGAAATTAAACATCACATTATCACCCATAAGAAAGTAAGAAACTAAAGCCCCGCTTACCGATGCCGAAAGCAAAGGGATAATTGCCCACATACTAAGGTCTATCATTAATACTTCCAGTGCAAAAACTGTGGCCGCTATAGGTGCCTTAAATATTCCCGCAATAGCACCTGCGGCTCCACATGCAAGTAACAAAGTTGTTGTTTTATAATCCTGCCTGAAAAATCCTGCCAGGTTTGATCCGACTGCTGTACCTGTATATACAATTGGAGCTTCCAAACCTACCGAACCACCAAATCCTACAGTAAGTATGCTGGAAACTACTGATGAGTAGGTATTGTGAAATTTAATATGGCTATGATTTTTAGAAATAGCCTGTATTACTTTACTAATGCCATGCGAGATATTGTCTTTAACAAAATATTTCAGATATAAAACTGTTAAAAGTATCCCGATACCAGGTAAAGCAAGATATAAAAACTGAGGAGATGTCGGCGATGAGTTTTTGTATAATTCTCTACCTGTATAATGAACAATATTTTTAAGCAAAACCGCTATCAATCCGGCAATTAATCCGATAAGAATACTTTGAACCAAAATAAATGCTCTAGGGTTCTTTAACCTGTATGCGGCAATATTTAACAAAATACTTGCTATTTTTTGCCTTATGTCATCTATTGAAAGGAGCTTCACCTTATTCTGTTTTATTCATAAATTATGTTCAAAAGCTATTGAAATAGAGTCTACCACAAAGATTAATATTAATATTATGCTTATCGATCTTTTTTATTTAAGAAGTTGAAAATACAAAATTTAAGATGGTATTTATAAAACAAAGACATTAGTTTAACTTTTAAGTTTGATTGAGGCTTTTTTTCCTCATGACGGATGCAATCAACTTAGCTTTTAGTAAAAAGCTGATTTGCCTTTAAATTTATTATGAATACGCTGTTTTTATAGTTTTTTATAATTTTTTATAAAAAAATTATATATAGTCATTTTGGCAAAATTGATTTTTATTTCCAGAAAATATTTTTCTTTTGAATATCGTACAGATTTCTGTTGCTCCTGGTATTTATAATAAATATAGGGGACAAAATATGTATAGCAAAAGGAGATTCTTAATGCAGCACCCATGGACTGTAGAGGCCGGATTGCAGGAGGGACCGGGGATGGGCGGATCCGGTAAGCCATTGAATATATGGACATTATGTATTAGATGGGGGTTCTTCTTACATTGTCAGGGAAAATCATTGAAAGGCTTGTTACTTCGTCTTGGATGTACTTTCAATTCTAAATGGCATTATCTAAATCACAGTAGCATTTGTACGACGGGGCAAGTTCTGAAAATTAATCATGTATATACGTATAAGGAAGGTGATGATATCGATATTGTACGATTAGCTAATGTGCATCTTGAGAGAGGATACTTATACTGCAGCTTATTTTTCTTCTCTAAGAATGAGATTATTACTGTTCGCCAGACTTTACAGAAAGATGCCTATATAATTTGGAGGCTAATGGATAATGAAGAATTCGATGAAATAATGTCCAGAAAATTATGGGAACAAGTAGAATCGTATTACGAGAGGTAACAGAATCAAACTATAAGTTATAATGTTAGGTGGAAAAAACGGTCAAAATGACCACCTAAGACCGGAGTAAAAAGAGCATATAATATAGATTGTGCTTTATCAAAATTAATAAATGACTATCCTGATGCTACTATAATTAATATTGGGGCAGGATTAGATACTACTTTTCAAAGAATAGATAATGGAAGAATATTCTAGTATGACCTTGATTTACCCGATACAATCGACTTGAGGAAAAAACTAATTCCTGAAACTAAAAGAAACATTTATATTTCGAAATCAGTGTTCTATATTACAGGTAAGAAAAGTTACATTCAAACACCCAAAACAGGATTAAACACAGCGAGATAACATATACTACCTTTTTAGCTAAAAATAAGTAACCGATTTTTTGGTATATAAAAGTCATTCGTAACAATATCCTGTAGAAAAACAATTTCGTATTAAAGAATATTGTAACTTTGAAAATGATGCCTGTCATGCAGGTATTATGAACATAATAACCATTGAGCAAAAAAATGAAAGTGTAAATAAAAATCACAGGAATGAGTCAGTAAGCAATTTTCTATAAATGATATGATTTTGTCTGAAAATCAGAAAATATTATCTCCTACCAGAAGCACACCAGAGGTAGTTCTTGACCCCAAAGGGATCATTAAAATAACAGGTCGGTTAATACCTGAAAATCCCACGGACTTTTTTGACCTGTTAGATGAATGTATAAATGAATATTTTTATAGTCCAGCTGATATTACCTGCCTTGAAATTTATTTTGAATATATTAACAGTGAAGGTACCAGGTACTTAATTGATACAATTCACAGAATTATACATATTCATCTCAAGAATAATAAAAAAAAGCTTATAATTAACTGGTACTATAAAGAGGATGATGAAGATATGCTCGAAAAAGGGACATTTTTTTCTTCGGTCTTAGATGTATATATCAGCCTTATTAAGATAAGCTGATAATTTTAATTCCCCATTTCCGTACACGGTGAAATTTCAATGAATTTATCATAGTCTTGCTATAAGCCATTTGCAGAATTTCTAAAACAATTAAAATCTTTTGCTTAACAAGAGGCAATACTATCAGTCATGATAAATTCAATGGGAATATCCAAAGTCGATGAAATATATTCACCTCGCTCTAATATATCCTCATCGTCTTCTTCATAGTACCATTGAATGACGAGCTTTTCCGATTGCAGAATAACTTGTGAAAGTTTTCTGAGGATAGAAACTATAATTATTGTACTACTGCTGTTTAGATATTCAAATGCAAGAATAACATTTGTGATTTCTGCAGGATTTCTAAGGTATTCATCAATCCAATTCAATATTTGTCCGGTAACTTCAGTATTGTTCCCAAACAATCCCCTTCCTTTTATCTTAATAATTCCTTCAGGACTAAAAAGAAACTCTGGAATGTTGCAATTAGGTAAAATATGAATTTCACCTGTTTTCATTTCTTCAAATAAAAATATTGATTTCCCCCTTTATTAAATGCAATATATTAAAATTCATCCGAATATCAAATTTCAAAAATAAAATTCAATTTAGTAAGCCTATAAATTAAATTAAAACATTCGTAATTATTATTTCAATTTTGAATTAAATAATTTTATACTGGATGAATGCACTTTGCTCTATCTCCCTAGGGAACCAAAAGGAGTAGTTAAATTCATGAAGCTTGTAAATAATTAATTATATGAGCATTGTAAAACAGATTCGGGAAAGAGTTACTCTGTAGATAATACCAGATACCTCTTTTAAATAAGTACATTACTTTATCAATTTGACACAGTGAAATTTTTATTTCTGCAATTTTAACAGGATAATAAGTAAATACCGGTCATATCTTGAATGAACCTTAAAAGTAAAGTTATGAATGATCGGATTTTTTACTTTAATCCGATTTGATTGCGACGGATCAGGCTTTTTTCATCGCAGTCAATACTCTCTCAGGTGTCATGGGTAATTGATATAACCTTGCACCTGAAGCATCATAGACAGCATTGGCAATAACGGCTCCCATGCATATAATTGTGGGTTCTCCTCCTCCTTGTGGTGCCTGATCGTTTCTTTCCATTATTACTGTATCAATTTTTGGGACCCAGGAGAAACGGGGTATCTCATAAGTATCAAAAGAGTGGTTTTTGATATCTCCTCCCTGAAATTGTATTTCTTCAGTCAGGGCATATCCCATTCCCATGGTAATGCACCCTTCCATCTGTATTGTTGTACCTTCAGGGTTAACGCACAATCCCATATCCTGTGCACAAACCACACGAATTACCTGGACATGTCCGGTATTTTTATCCACCTTCACTTCAGCAATATGAGCTACCAGGGTTCCAACATCAGTTCCACAGGCAATTCCATAACCTCTGCCACTAGGGTTCCTGGCAGGTGTATAACCAAACTTATCGGCTGCTGCTTTTAACACTGCAATCATTTTCTCATCCTTTAGATTCATGAGGCGAAACTCCAAGGGATCCATTCCTGCCTTCGAAGCCATTATATTTATCTGCGATTCCCTTGCAAATGTGTTGGTATTGTTACCCGGGGCTCGCCAGGCTCCTGTACCAAAGGGATGAACTGATCCCCCGGAGTAGTTTGTTGTTCTGGCATTTGGAACATCATAGATAGTATCTGATCCCCTTGCTCCGGCATAATAGGTATTATAATCCCAGAGCGTGATCTTGCCTGATTTATCCATTCCCGATGTGATTTTCACAACAGCTGCCGGCCTGAATGTATCATAAAAGAACTCTTCCTGCCGTGTCCATGCAACCACCACAGGTTTACCAGTTATCTTTGCAAGTTTTATAGCCTCAACTGCCTGCCGATGCGCTGATTTACCACCGAAACCACCTCCCAGGAAAGGTGTTATTATCCTTACCTTTTCCAGCGGAACGTTCATTTCACGGGCAATGGTTTCCTGTGCCCTGAAAGGTTGTTGTGTAGAGACCCATACGGTAATTTTATCACCTTCTATCATAGCTGTTGCAGCATGAGGCTCAATTGTTGCATGTGCCACATAACTGTTATGAAATTCCGACTCTGTAAGGGAATCAGAAATTTTTTTGCCGGTTTCCAGATCTCCATTGCTCCTTATTACATTAGTTTCTGAATTTGCCTTCAGAATCCGATCAAAAATGGTTTTATCATCAACCTCTGTTTCACTGAATGAGTACTCGGCTTTTACTTTGACAATCGCCTGATCAACCTTATCCCGGTCATCACTCAGCACAGCGATCAGATCTCCGTCGTGAACCACCTGTATACCTTTTATCTTTTCTGCTTCAGATACATCGGCGGTCACTAATTTTGCTCCGTGTGACGGAGGTCTGAGCAGACGTGCATGTAACAATCCTGGCAGCTGAATATCAGCGGAAAATTTGGCCTCACCAGTGACCTTGAGCCTGGAATCCTGATGTAAATATGGTTTTCCTACATATTTAAATTTTGCATAATCCTTTAATTCCGGTTTACCATCAAAGTGTTTTTCAATTCTTTTTCCTTTTGTCAGCTCACCATAGCTGACTTTGCTCTTGTTGTTCTTAATATCACTAATAATACCATCCTTTACCTCCAGCTGTGATACAGGCACATGAAGGTAATCTGAACCCAGTTGCAGTAATATTGTTTTTGCTTCAGCAGCTGCAACTCTCATATGTGGACTGAATGAACGTGTGGTCTGGGAACCATTTGTGCCACCATCCCATGGGCACAGGTCGGTATCACCCATAACCATCTTAACACTCTCAAACGATACTTCAAGCTCATCTGCCATTATCTGGGCAAGTGATGTAATGGCTCCTTGTCCCATTTCAATTTTCCCGGTATAACAGTTCACCGAGCCATCTTCCGCAATCTGGAGGAAAGCATTAAATTCTGTTGGTAATGATCTACCTTGTGGGGCTTGTAATTCAAGAAGCTTAAAAGTATCCCGGGGTTGGAAAAAGATGAAAATTCCACCACCGAGAAGCTTGAAAAAGTCTCTTCTTCTCATCCCGATACGTTCCTTTGACTTCAATGATTCCTTTTCATTTGCAATTATCTTTTTCATAGTTATTTCCCTCCTTTCATTTCTGCACCGGCTGTCTGAATTGCTTTAATGATCCTTACGTGAGCTCCACAGCGGCAAAGGTTACCTTCCATACCCTTAATAATATCCTGTTGAGATGGTTCCGGATTCTTCAGTAACAATCCCACAGCATTCATAATCATACCCGGTGTACAGTATCCGCATTGTAAAGCATCATGTTCCATAAAAGCTTTTTGCACTGGATGCAGATTAATATTGAGTGCCAGTCCCTCGATGGTGACAATTTTTTTATTAGCTGCATCACTCACCGGCAAAGTGCAGGATCTGACAGGTTCCTGATCTATAAGAATAGTACATGCTCCGCAGAATCCCATGCCACAACCATATTTGGTTCCCGTTAATCCGAATTTGTTACGTAAAACCCATAACAGAGTCAGATTTGGTTCAAGAAGCATTTCTGTTTTTTTACCATTAAGTTCCAAACGAATTATCTCTTCCATACTTATTGAATTTGGTTTGCTTCATTTAAATATTTTTAGGGATTTATTTTTATATAAAATTAATCTATTTCCTAAGAAATATTAATATATGAAGCAGATAAAAAAAATTCATAAGAATAAACGATTCCAAAATTCTTCTTTTCATTGAATAGTTGCCCTGACTCGCTTATTTAGTTGATCCTTGATAATTATTAACAATCTGATTGTTAATAGCTTATGTTCTTTGAAAATTTGATTTTTGCTTTGATCTGGACCTATTAAATATCATAAGATCGATAAAAAAGTGGTTCAGCTTTCAAAATGTAAAAAACAAAGCATTTCTGAAGCAGAGTTTATTCAAGGAATAGAACAAGGTTTAGTTAATGCAAATTCTTTATCTGCTAGTTTTCTTTGAGTAACTTACAGAACTCATATGGCTGTCGATAAGACTAAGTTACTCTATCTTAAAGGCTGTCAATCAATTTCTTATTTTATCTTGCCACTTTCTGATAAACTCTTACATAATCAACATACATTGTATCAGGAAATGCTGTTGTTGCATCAGGATTTTTTGGCCAATCTCCGCCAATTGCAAGATTGAGAATGATATAATGTGGCTTATGGAATTCTTCCGTACTGTTAATACTGTCCTTAATATTTACTTCCCAGTATTTCTTACCATCAAGAAACAAACGGACAGACTCTTTGTCCCACTCAATTGAATAATCATGATATTTTGTAATATCACATGGAGTGGTCCCTCCCGAGGAGACATGCTTCTCATTAAACCAATGAAGAGTACCATGCAGAAGATCTTCATTATTAATATGTTCCATAATGTCAATCTCTCCGCATTCAGGCCATCCGACTGTGTGAATATTTTGTCCAAGCATCCAGAATGCAGGCCACATACCTTGTCCTTTTGGCAATTTTATTCGGGCATCAACTTTCCCATAAGTCCAGCTGCTCTTGCCATCAGTAACCAGACTTGCAGATGTGTAACTTGCGTTTTTATAAGATTCTTTTCTCCCGATGATCAACAGGTTACCGTTCACAACCTGTGAATTCTCTATTCGTTGTTTTGTATAGTACTGAAGTTCATTGTTTCTGATAAAACCAACCTCATTACCCCACTTTGAAGTATCGGGTAACCCGCTATAACTAAATTCATCAGACCAAACCAGCTTCCAGGCTGGTTCATTTTTCTGAGCAGAACAAGATAAAAGGCAAAGTAAGAAGATTATTGCGTTCATATTTTTTATCATTTTAGTAAAGTTACAATTAAATTATAATTCACCATAAAGATTTAAATTTCTCAATTTTGCTTTTAATTTACTTTTGTGAGGAATTTTTTTGACACTTCAACCACCAGTGCATTTCAATGTGGAACTTCCCAAACCAGCTGTCGTAAGTCAGTCCTGTTTCTAACCCGGACAAAGGAACATTACACTTTATTTTAGTAAAATACTTAGAGAGGATTATACGTCTTTCAAGTTCTTTTGCTCTGGGGCCGGACCAACCCTGGAAATCGTCAGCACTTACGTTATTCCAGAATTTTTCCCAGCTCTTTTTACTCGCTGTTTCTGTTTCACCAAAATTTTGTATTCTTCCTGTTTCCAGGTTTTTCATAAACTGACAGGAGAATGAATAAACTGAATCAATCTGATGAGGCTCAAGATAATAAATATGTTGGGTAACCTTTTTTAGTTCAGCACTATTACGCCAGACCAAAACATAATAATTATTATTATCCTGAGCCCTGGCAAATATTGAATAATTGTTTGTGTCAGCAAGGATTTTTGTTGATTGTTTGTGCGGAGAATCAAAAACATAACCTGTTGTAGATGGTAAACCGGGAGGAAAGTTAATTTTTATTCTCAGTCGTTTCATTCCGATTAAGTCAGAATTGACCTTAACTGAAATCATATCATAGTCAGAATGACATACAGTCTTCAGATGAACAGGCATACCTTCAACATCAAACCTGCTGTCTATCTCTCCTGTCCATAGATTAAGTATTTGAACAGGATCTTTAATATCATTTATTGATACCTCTTTCCCATTCTTCTTTAATATCTGTAATGCAATTATACCAAGATTAAAACGATAATTACATCCGGGATTTTCTCCTCTGTGCCAACCCCAGTCTGACATTGTTCCAAGAGGAAATCCACAGGAGTACCAATCTGGAAATGTTTGCAGTCCTGTTATATCGACTGTAAAAGAGAATTCTCCATTGCCAACAGACAAAAAATTGAAGCTGTCAATAACTGAATTATTAATATTAAATCTTGTAACCATCTGATAACGATCAATTTTATGATCATTCCTGCAGCTAATTACTGAAATTAAAAGGATTCCAAGAAGCAGACAGATCGAATTGATTTTCATAATGCCTGCATATCAAGAAGCATCTAAAGTTGTATAAATTGATGTTTCATCATGGTTCCAGGAGAAATTCCATGTCCCTCTTAAAGGATTATACGGATCAATCTTTATATCATCTCTGCATGAAGAGAGGATACGAATAATAATTAACAGAAAGACTGCATTTATCTTCATAGCAGCAATGAAATAATAATTTTAAAAGTTACAATAATAATGTCAAAATAACTATAAACCGGTCGATGAAGAATGAATTTCTTTGTCTCTGTAATTACAATGTTGCATCAGGTTATTAAAAATCTAACCTATTTGTATATTGTTAATTAATAACTTTGGAGTCAGAATCATACAGATTAAAAAACTAAAACTCTAATCATGAAAACATTAAACTGGATCGGATGGATCTCCGGCGGAATCGGAGTAGTTATTGTACTGGTTGCTGTAATTTCGATGGTGTCCGGGAAAAACATTTTCGGATATGGTCATGCAGTAAATTATTTCCATGCAGCTAACAGCTTCTTCCTGATGGCAATAGCTGCATTTATTGTTGTATACAGGTGTGAGTGCAAAAAATAAAAAGGTTAAAGGTTAAGAAAAGAAAAAGCAGTAATACTTTACACTAATATTGCGGAACAACCATTTTCCCTTATTTTTGGTAACCCTGAAATTATAATAGAGACGGAGGTATCATATAAGTGAAATGATGGATGCAGATATAACGATTATTGGTGCCGGGGTAGTTGGTCTGGCTATTGCTGAGAAGGTCTCAGCGGAACATGATAATGTATTCCTGATCGAAAAACATCTCTCGTTTGGACAAGAAACAAGCAGCCGGAACAGCGAAGTTATACATGCCGGAATTTACTATACAAAAGATAGCCTGAAAGCAAAGCTCTGTGTGGAAGGGAAATGGCTTCTTTATGATTA
>PLML01000154.1:0-7512 GCA_003141525.1 Bacteroidales bacterium | reverse complement strand
ATGAAACAGTATGAGACCAATTCATATAATAATGGTTGTCAGATCGTTTATGGAAGTGAAGTTACAGGAATAAGTCAGATCAAAAACGGATACAAAATTGACCTTTTCGATGCAGATAAAAAGAATTACAGTTTCACAACGAAGATTGTTATCAATTCTGCCGGTCTTACTTCAGATAAAGTTTCTGAAATGACAGGTATTTCAGATGAAAGTCTGAAGATACTTTTTTGTAAAGGCGAGTATTTCAGGATCAATCCACCAAAAAACCGGTTGATAAAGAGGCTTGTCTATCCTGTTCCTCATCAAAATATGGAAGGTATAGGAATTCATGTTACTATAGATATGGGAGGTGGAGTAAAACTCGGTCCGGATGTAAAATATCTTGAATCAAATATCTATGATTACAAATTAACAGAATCAAAAAAAGAAGCATTCTATAAATCAGCTAAAAAATTCCTGCCTTTTCTGGAGTTAGAAGATATCACACCTGAAATGGCCGGAATACGTCCGAAGCTCCAAAAGCCCGGAGAACCACTCAGAGATTTTTATATTAAGGAAGAGACCAAAAGAGGGTATCCGGGGTTTATAAATCTGATCGGAATGGAATCGCCAGGATTGACTTCTTCGATTGCTATAGCAAATTATGTGAATGGCTTGATTAATAATACGATATAATTTGTATAAATTTATTCCTTACAATTCAGTTAAGAATAATCCAGGGAAGGAGGAAAAATTATGTAATTGATCTTGGTTCGGGAGACGGACGGACTGTTATTGCTGCTGCTAAACTGGGTGCACGGGCACTTGGTATCGAATACAATCTTGAAATGATCGAAATCTCTAAAAAGAAGGCAGGCTTAACGGTGATTTGATCACATTCAATGTAAATGCCGTAACATATTCAGGGAAAGTAACCGGGGAAACAACTATGTCGGGAACATTGATATCAGGTTTGACCAAAAGAGACTGGATTGCAACCCGTTGAGATCATCAGGGCTTACTTCTGAGAAGTTTCAGGAGATCGGCCATTTCATCCCTGAATCTTGCAGCTTCTATAAAATCCAGTTCCGCTGCCGCTTTTTCCATACTCTTTCTGGATTTTTCTATTGCCTTTTCAAGAGCTTCCCTGTTCATGTATTTAACGACAGGATCAGCGGCAATATCAGGTCTGTCGGGTTCAATATAGGCTTTTGCAGAAGCTCCCTTCTTACCCAATCCACTTAGGATTGACCCTGTTTTTCTGGTTATCTGAGCCGGAGTAATGCCCATTACTTCGTTGTATTTCAACTGTTTGCTCCTTCGTCTGTTTGTTTCATCTATAGTCTGTTGCATGCTACGAGTGACATTATCAGCATACATAATTACCTTTCCATTCAGATTTCTTGCTGCCCTCCCTGCGGTCTGAGTGAGTGATCTCGATGATCTGAGGAACCCTTCCTTGTCTGCATCAAGGATAGCTACAAGAGAGACTTCAGGAAGGTCGAGTCCTTCTCTCAGAAGGTTGACACCGACCAGTACGTCAATTGAGCCGGTCCGAAGCTCCTCCATTATATCAATACGATCGAGAGTATCGATATCCGAATGTATGTAGCTGCATTTAATATCGAATTTTATAAGGTAAGACGAAAGTTCTTCAGCCATACGTTTTGTAATAGTTGTCACCAGTGTCCTCTCCCCCGATTTGGCCCTTGACCGGATCTCACCCATCAGGTCATCGATCTGGTTAAGACTTGGACGAATCTCTATCGGTGGATCCAGCAGTCCGGTTGGTCTGATTACCTGATCAACAAAGACACCCTCACTTTTTTCGAGTTCATAATCAGCAGGAGTAGCACTTACAAAAATTGTCTGACCTGTAAGAGACTCAAATTCTTCAATTCTCATCGGCCTGTTGTCGAGGGCTGCCGGCAGTCTGAATCCGTATTCCACAAGTGTTTGTTTCCGGGAATGGTCACCTCCGAACATCGCCCTGATTTGAGGCACGCTGACATGACTCTCATCTATAACAGTTATAAAGTTCCCAGGAAAATAGTCGAGCAGGCAGAATGGTCGGGTTCCCGGTTTTCTTCCGTCAAAATAACGTGAATAGTTTTCTATACCGCTGCAATAACCAAGTTCCTTGATCATCTCAAGGTCATACAGAACACGTTGTTCCAGTCTTTTTGCTTCTTCCTTTTTCCCGATTTCATTAAAATAAGTGACCTGACGGACCATATCATCCTGAATGTCGCTGACGGCCAGATTGATACGTTCACGCGTTGTAACGAAGATGTTCGCAGGGTATACGATATATTCATTCAGTATTTCCAGCCTGTGACCGCTTACAGGATCAAAAGTATTTAACTCGGCAATCTGGTCACCAAAGAATATCACCCTTATTGCTATATCTGCATAGGCCGGAAAGATATCAACCGTATCGCCGCGGACTCTGAAAATACCATGTTTGAATTCGAGTTCGTTCCGTGAATAAAGGCTGTCGACAAGCTTCCTGAGAAGTAGATTCCTTCCGATCATCTGTCCTTTCCTGATATGAACAGTATTGGAATGAAAATCATCGGGGTTACCGATGCCGTAGATACATGAAACAGAAGAGACAACAATTACATCATTTCGACCTGAAAGTAATGATGATGTGGCGCTCAGGCGAAGCTTTTCGATCTCCTCATTTATAGAAAGGTCTTTTTCTATATAAGTATCTGATACTGGGAGGTATGCTTCCGGTTGATAATAATCATAATAGGATACAAAATATTCGACCTTGTTTTCAGGGAAAAACTGTTTGAATTCACCGTAAAGCTGGGCAGCCAGGGTTTTATTGTGACTTAGTACCAGGACAGGGCGGTTGACCCTATCAATTACGTTGGCAATTGTAAATGTTTTACCGGATCCTGTTACTCCAAGAAGTGTCTGGAATGGGACTCCCTTTTCAAGTCCGTCCACAAGCTTATCTATTGCTTCCGGCTGGTCGCCGGTTGGATGAAAGTCGGATATAAGTTTGAAATCCATTGAAGATTATTTCTTTAAAATATAACAAATCCTGTGTTTTTACAATTATTATAACCATTAACCGCAAAGATCGCAAAGGTTTAAATCAAAAGTACGCAAAGAATCTGTTTTTTCTCCATAGCTCGGCGAAGTCTCATGACTTCGCCGTAATTAAAATGTAGTCTATGATTACTATGATTTAATTTCAATTTTTATATATTTGGTATTGTAAGTATGTCCTTTTCATGTGCTAAATGAAACTTATGTCTACTGGTTACCAAATAAAGAATCAGAGAGCTGCTCATTTTTTGACTTTCCAGATTGTTGACTGGATTGATGTTTTTACCAGGAAAATTTATAAAGACATTATCATCGATAGTTTTAAATATTCCATTGAAAACAAAGGTCTGCAGATATTTGCTTATGTTATAATGTCAAACCACCTACATTTAATTGCTAATAGCAGCAATGGAAATTTAAGTGAAATTGTAAGAGATTTTAAGAAGTTTACTTGCAAAAAAATAATCGAAACAATTGATAATTTCCAGGGAGAAAGTCGAAGAGAATGGATGTTGAACAGATTTAAATTCAATGCTTCACATCATAAAGCAAATAAAAACTATCAGGTTTGGACTCATGAGAATCATGCAGTACATCTCTACAGTAATGAATTCTTCAGAGAAAAAATTAAATATATCTTATTGAAGCGAAGTTACAAACTTCGTTTAGCAAACAACTGAACAGATTTTACAAGTTTCGATTATCATAGCAAGCAAGGTAAAAAAAGGTGCTCCATCGTAAGCACCTTAATTAAGTATTCGGCTTATTAACCTAAATATCCTTTTAATAATCTGCTGCGTGATGTATGTCTCAGCCTTCTGATGGCTTTTTCTTTGATCTGACGTACCCTTTCACGGGTAAGACCAAATTTTTCACCAATCTCCTCAAGGGTCATCTCCTGACAACCGATTCCGAAGAAGAATCTTATAATGTCTCTTTCTCTTTCTGTAAGTGTGGCCAGAGCCCGGTAAATCTCTCTTGAAAGCGATTCGTCCATCAGAAGCTTGTCAGCAACCGGAGAATCAGAGTTTGTCAGAACATCAAGTAAACTGTTATCCTCACCTTCAATAAAAGGAGCATCAACAGAAACGTGACGGCCGGATACTTTTAAAGTATCAGTAACCTTTTCCTTCGGCAGTTCAAGAACATCAGCTAGCTCCTCCGGTGATGGAGTCCGTTCATTCTCCTGTTCAAATTTCGAGAAAGCTTTATTTATCTTATTAAGTGAACCAACCTGGTTCAGGGGCAATCTTACTATTCGGGATTGTTCGGCAAGAGCCTGAAGGATTGACTGCCGTATCCACCATACCGCATAGGAAATAAACTTGAAACCACGTGTTTCATCAAATTTTTCTGCAGCTTTGATAAGGCCCAGGTTTCCTTCGTTGATAAGATCGGGAAGACTAAGTCCCTGGTTTTGATATTGCTTTGCAACAGAAACAACAAAACGCAGATTTGCTTTGGTGAGCTTCTCAAGAGCAGCTCTGTCGCCTTTCTTTATTCTTTGAGCCAATTCAACTTCTTCTTCTACCGATATCAACTCTTCTTTACCAATCTCCTGCAAATATTTGTCGAGTGATGCACTCTCCCTGTTTGTTATGGATTTGGTAATCTTTAGCTGTCTCATTATGCCTCCCAAAAAATTTCCGCAAAGATATTGCTTTATTATGTAATAACAAAAATAATTCACTATTGTTGCAGGAATGGGATCTATTTTTATAAATCCCCTGAATAATAGTGAATTATGTAATTTTTTCTATTACTTTCTGAACTTGTAATTTAAGATACTCCCGTCGGGAAGTACTCCTTCTATCGATTTCAGAGTCTTACCATTATCCGTGAACTGCCGGACATCATCAGGAGTTTTTACTTTATTACCATTAACGCTCAGGATAATAAATCCTTCTGCCATTCCTATATCTTTAAACTTCCCTTTATTGATTTCCTTNNTTTCCGGCAACATTTTTCAGTGTGATTGGTATCGTGGATTCTTTCCCGTTCCTGATAAAAGTTACAGTTGCCTTATCTCCCGGACGATGTTTCCCGACCTGCTCCTGTAATTCAGACACGGTGTTTACGGATTGTCCATCAAACTTGATGATTACATCATTTTCCTTCATCCCTGCTTCCTGGGCCGAACCACCAGCGAGAACCCTGGTTACCATAGCCCCTTTTACCTCAGCAAGGTGTTGTTTAGCAGCATCTTCAGCTTCGACATCTTGAATGTTCACCCCAATAATACCTCTCTGAACTTCGCCATATTGTTTAAGATCATCAACTACTTTTTTAACTATACTCACCGGTATGGCAAATGAGTTGCCGGAGTAAGCACCGCTGGGTGAAAGAATTGCAGATGTAATTCCTACAAGCAAACCTTTTGTATTTACCAGAGCTCCTCCGCTATTACCCATATTAAGTGCTGCATCCGTCTGAATGAAGGATTCTATACTATATGCACCTTCATTCAGGTGAAGGGTTCTGCCCTTGGCACTGACTATACCTGCAGTAACTGTAGAAGTAAGATTGAAAGGATTCCCGACAGCCAGCACCCATTCACCAAGCCTGAGCTGGTCTGAATCACCATATTTAATATAAGGTAAATTGTCTGCTTTTATTTTAAGCAGGGCGATATCACTGCCCGGGTCGCGCCCTACCACCTTGGCTGTAAATGTTCTTTTATCATTTAATGTAACATCAACTGATTCAGCATTTTCTACTACATGGTTATTCGTAATTATGTAACCATCATTTGAAATAATTACACCTGACCCATAGCCGCTGACCGGCTGTGGCTTAGAATTCCGGTTGCCATAAAACCAGTCCATAATTGGATTATCGGGAGCTTCCATCATTTTTATATGAACGTGCACTACGGCATGAACTGTCAGTTCAGCAGCATAGGTTAAATCTACAGGTCCTTCCTGCGTCTGTAGTGATGTAAGATAGGCTCTTGCATTTTGTATTTCAACATTGGAACTATCTTTCGTAGCTGCCACCATGGGCTTAACCATTATCTTCGTATATGCAAACAAAGCAATCGATGCTCCTAAAAGAGCCATTAATAGTCCACCTAATAAATACTTACCTTTCATAATTTTTAAATTTAAATTAAATTCTCCTTTCGTTACAGGTAAAAAATCATCTATTCTCCCTTCACAAAAGTTTAATATCTTTATAACCAAATTATAATGTTTTTGTTTTACAAAGATCATACATTTTTAGAATGATCTTCAATAATTTACAAACTTTTAACAACACTTTAACACTGATGGCAATAGTATTTAACAAATATCAGGGAACCGGGAACAATTTTATTATGACAGACAACCGGAATGGTGTTGTTGATCCTGAATATTATAGGCGACAGGTGATTTAAAAGGCACAGGGCTAGCTGAACTCTGAACCCTGAACACTGACACTAAACAATAATATGCAAAAAGAGAAATTATACGGAAAGACATTAAATGAACTAATTGCAGTAACAAAACGGATTGGTTTGCCGGGATTTGCAGCAAAACAAATGTCTGACTGGCTTTATAAGAAAGAGATATACTCAATTGATGAAATTACAAATCTCTCAAAAAAAACAAGAGAGATTCTTTCAGTTGATTATGAAATCGGCCTTTCTGCACCTGTCAATGAATCCAGAAGTTCTGACGGCACCAAAAAATATCTTTATAAAGTTTTGAATGACAAATATATAGAAACAGCATATATTCCTGATGATGATCGTGCCTCAATTTGCGTCTCGTCACAGGCCGGATGTAAGATGGGGTGTATTTTCTGTATGACAGGGAAGCAGGGTTTTCAGGGAAATTTATCGTCGAATGAGATACTTAACCAGTTCAGAAGCTTACCCGAGTTCACGAACCTGACAAACATGGTCTATATGGGAATGGGTGAACCTTTAGACAATATTAGTGAAGTGCTTAAGAGTCTTGATATTCTTACAAGTGAATGGGGATATGCCTGGAGCCCTACACGGATTACGGTAAGTACGGTCGGACTGATAGCAGGGATAAAGGAATTTCTTGAGAAAAACCGGTGCCATCTAGCTGTAAGTCTTCACTCTCCATTCGATGAAGAGAGAAGAAAACTTATGCCGGTACAGCGAACCAACACAGTCAAAGAGGTTCTGGATATAATCCGTAATTTTGATTTTAACAGCCAGCGGAGAGTTTCTTTTGAATATATCCTTTTTAAAGGAGTAAATGATACACCAGCCCATATCAAAGAGCTGGCAAGGATCCTTAACGGAATAAAATGCCGTATTAATATTATTCGTTTTCATCCAATCCCCGGGTCAGAGTTCCAGAGTCCGAACCTGGGAACAACAATTAACTTCAAAGAGGCGCTTAATGCCAAAGGAATTCTGGCAACCATCCGGGCCAGTCGTGGTGTAGACATACAGGCTGCATGCGGTCTATTATCAACTCTTGAACAAAACATATCAATTAAGAAATGAAA
>PLML01000215.1 GCA_003141525.1 Bacteroidales bacterium | reverse complement strand
TAATAGATTCTGAAGAGAGCATGAATGTTGCGGTAATCGGGATTGGAAATCTTGGAAGAGCTGTGGCAGGTTATTTTAAGGGAAAACGATCAAAGCTTAACCTGGTGGCATCGTTCGATAACGATCTGCAGAAAATTAATAAGGTCATTTCAGGAGTAAGATGTTATCCGTACAATGATATCGAAAGAATGATAAAAGAACTTGACATCAGGATAGCAATTCTGACTGTTCCACCGGATTTTGCAAAAGAGATAACAGAAGAAGTGGTCCGCTATGGAATAAAAGGTATCCTGAACTTTACAACTATCCCATTAAACGTTCCTTCGGGAGTCTACCTCGAAGAATATGACATGATAACTTCAATAGAAAAAGTTGCCTATTTTGTAAAAGAGAATAAAATTTAGGGCGCTGGCTTAACATGAAGATCTTCAGAAGCTTTGAGGAGGCGAAAAATATCAATAACCCGGTCGTTACGACCGGATTATTCGACGGAGTTCATATCGGGCATAAGGCTATACTTAACCGACTAAGGATGCTGGCAGAAAAATACAATGGCGAATCGGTTTTAATCACATTTGATCCACATCCCAGAAAAGTTCTCTACCCCGAAACTGCCGGTAAAGATCTTAAACTGATTAATTCACAGGAAGAAAAGCTTGATCTGCTTGAAAAAGCGGGGCTGGAAAACGTCATTATTGTAGAATTCACAAGAGAGTTCTCAAAGATAACAAGCGAACAATTTGTGCGAGATTTATTGCATCGTATTCTTCATGCAAAAGTTATTGTTGCCGGTTTTAACCATCATTTTGGATTCAATAAAGAAGGTGATTATAAACAACTCTGGAAATGGCAGACAAAATATCATTTTGAGGCTGAAGAGATTCCCGAACAGGAAGTATACCACGAAACAGTAAGTTCTACAAAAATACGTCAGGCTATAAGTGAGGGTTATATTCAGAGAGCAAATGCATACCTCGATCATTATTATATAATAAAGGGAAAACCTGAGAATTATCCGATTGAAAATAGTCCTGATTTACCTGTCCTTGTACAAATACCTCTTACAGAAGAATGTAAAATTCTGCCATCATTGGGTATATATGCAGTTTCAGCTGAGGCCGGGTCGTTTAATTCTAAAGGAATGGCAATAATTCACAGAAACCCTGATAATACATCAAAAGTACTTGTGAATATTTTTGACAGAATCAACTTTAACGCTGAAAATAAAATCACGGTTTCTTTCCATAAAAAGATGCATGGAGCTGTCAATTTCTCCGATAATAAGGCTATTTCAAAAATCAACCTGGCAATAGAGGAAATATCGGACCTTATTTATTAGCATAAATCATTTCCAAAAGGCCATTTGTTCATTATCTTTGCAATCAAATTATATGTAGTAGTTCATGAAGTTTTCGCCCGAAAAATTAAGTATTCCTGATCAACGAATGAAGCCGTTCATTGATCCTGAAGAGATATGGAATCTGATAAATATTACCAAACCTGATAAGCAGAGAGTAAGAGATGTAATTGCCAAATCGCTTGATAAGCAGAGACTAACCATGGAGGAGACAGCTGTCCTTATTAACTCTATCGGGGCTGGTCTTGCTGATGAGATCAAACAAGGCGCACGGGAATTAAAAGAGAAGGTTTATGGAAACAGGATTGTGCTCTTTGCACCCCTCTATGTAGGAAACAGATGTGTTAATAATTGCCAGTACTGCGGATTCAGAGTTACCAATGCCGAAGCTATCCGTAAAACCCTTGATGATGATGAGATAATCAGAGAAGTTGAAGCTTTAGAAGATAATGGACAGAAGAGATTAATACTGGTTTACGGGGAACATCCTGATTATTCACCTGAGTATATTGCTTATACAGTTAAAATTGTTTACGGTGTTAAAAAAGGTCACGGGGAAATCCGGAGGGTAAATATAAACGCAGCCCCGCTTGATATTGAGGGATTCAGGACTGTAGGCGCATCAGGCATCGGTACTTTTCAGATCTTCCAGGAAACCTATCATCCCGAAGCATATAAATGGTATCATCTCGGAGGGAAAAAGAAAAATTTTGAATATCGCCTGACTGCACTGGACAGGGCACAAGAAGCCGGAATTGATGATGTGGGAATAGGAGCCCTTTTCGGCCTCTACGACTGGAGGTTTGAAGTAATGGGACTCGTACGTCATGCAAATCACCTTGAGGCTTGTTATAACGTGGGCCCTCATACAATTTCGTTCCCTCGTATTAAAGATGCCCTAAGCCTGAAAATTAACGGTAAATATGAAACTGGGGATGAAGATTTTAAAAAACTTATTGCTATATTAAGACTTGCAGTTCCATATACCGGATTGATTTTAACTGCACGGGAGTCACCGGATGTCAGAAGAGAAGCTATGCAATATGGTGTATCACAGATAGATGGTGGTACAAAGCTCGAGCTTGGTTCTTATTCAGACACGAAAAATGAAAAACAGAATCTGAATCGTGAGCAATTTAAGATAAATGATGCCAGATCACTCGCTGAAGTTATCGATGAGCTATTGGAAAATGATTATCTTCCTTCGTTCTGCACATCGTGTTACAGAATGGGACGCACCGGTGAGCATTTCATGGAGTTTTCAGTTCCCGGATTCATAAAAAGATTCTGCACTCCAAATGCTATCCTTACTCTCTCAGAATATATCTGCGATTATGCACAGGGAGAAACAGTTGAAAAGGGCTGGAAGGCTATCGAAAAAAACCTCGAAAAGCTTGAATCTGGAGTCGCCGTCACTACCAAAGAAAAAATTGAAAGGATTAAGTCAGGGGAGAGGGACCTGTATTTCTAATAATAAAGAGGTGAATGGGAGAAGAGTAGACTGAGGGACTGAGAGAAGAAGAAATTTGAAGCCGTGTTCCTCTGTGAAAAACTCAGGGTTACTCCGTGGTAAAAAAAAAATTTAAATGCCGAACACTGAACTCTGAACTCTGAACAAAAATTGATAAACATGATAAAGGTTCTTGGAATTAAAATCATCGACAGGATCAAAGAAGCCGGACTAACCCAGGGCATTTTGTCACGGCATGCAAGTTTAATAACAACCCGTCTGGGATTCCATGAAGTGACCGATGAGGTATGCAGCCGTGAGGCATATATCATCCTTCATCTAAATGGTGATCCGGCTGATACAGATAAACTTGCAACAGAACTGAAAACACTTGAAGGCATTGAAATACGGGAAATGATTTTTACCTCTGAAAAAGAAACCCTGAATGTTGGATCAGTAAAAAACAGTGTGGAGATCCTTGGTATCCTTGTAGAAAGAAGCCAGTCTGTAATTCAATCTGTCCAGAAGCTTCTTACAGCATACGGCTGTAATATTCATACCCGTCTTGGAGTAAATGAAATCTTCTTTGGCGAGCCGGCTGGACTTATTATCCTTGAATTAAAGGGAGATGAAAAACAACGACTCCTTCTTGAAAAGGACCTGAAAGCATTGAATCATGTTCTTGTCAGGACAATGGTTTTTAGCTGAACTGATATCTACTGGGATTTCTGTAGTTAATGAACTGATTCCTGTTGTCTGAAACCTGTTGCCTGTCGCCTTCTTAAAATGTAATGCTTTGAATCGCCCCATTCACCATATATAACTTCTGCATCAGCAAGGCTGATACGGGCTTCGAGACAACTCTGACAATCTTCAGCTAAATCGTCTGTGCATGGCTTATTATCATAAAGTTTATAACTGGCACGGTATTTACCAGGGGTGATATTTGGCATAAGGATATTTGCGCCAATCTTAACAGCCTTTTCCCTGCCAATCGGATCAATTGCCTGAAGTGCGGTTGCAGCAACAATATTAATATCCCGCATCATTATCCTTATTATGGCAATCATTTTAAGTGTAAGATCAAATCTGTCTTTTAGTGGCATCAGTTTTTCCGAATGTTCGATGAGGGGAGTATCCGCATGTTCAATATATGGGCCCATACCACACATATCGATATTAAAGTCTTTCATAAACATAAGGTCCCCTGCGAGATCGTCCATGGTCTGAAACGGCAAACCAATCATTACCCCTGTACCAGTCTGGTAGCCTATATCCTGGAGACTTTTAAGGCAGTTTAACCTGTGATTGAAATCGTGTTTTGAATCATTCGGATGGATCTTGTTATAAAGCGATTGATTGGTCGATTCAACACGAAGAAGATACCTGTGGGCACCTGCGGAATACCATCTTTTGTAAACACCAGATTCCTGTTCACCTACAGATAATGTTATACCTAATTCTCCATTTGACAGTTCTTTGATCTTATGAAGAAGGTTCTCGATCCTGCCCGTAACAAAAGGGCTTTCAAGCTCTCCCGATTGAAGGGCTATCGATCCGTAACGGTTGACATAAGCAAATCTGGCAGCCGTGAGTATTTCTTCATCTGAGAGATTATATCTTGTTAAATTTTTATTCCCTTTTCTTATCCCGCAATAGAGACAATCTTTACTACAGATATTGGAAAACTCAATTAATCCCCTGAACCATACCTTATTACCAATGTATTTTTCTTTGATTTCGGCGGATTTTTTAAAAAGAAGAGTTCTGCCCTCACCTTTGGATTGCAGTAGTAAAATAATATCTTCTTTTGTGAAAATCTCCTTATTCAGTATCTCTTTTATTTTCAATGCCATATCCTTTATTATCAGTTTGCAAAGATACTAAAATCCTCTCCCAAACATTCCCCACAAGGTTGTTTTAAGATCTTCCCATCTCCTCATCGCAGCATCAGCAAAGCTGTTGGTATAAGATGTGACAAATCTCTTTGCTTCTTCATTTTTCCCATCCTTTACTAGTTCGATAGCCCTTTTTTCTACAGCTGGCAACTCTGTAAATGCCTTATCTTCAAATTCCTGTACTGAAAGTTCAATAAATGTTCTTCCTTTAGACCAGTTTACTGTGGCAAGTCTGTTTGCCTCACGGAATGCCCAAATGGCTGCGTCATTTCTGTAGCGTGGCTGACCGCAGATACTGAAAGAAGATGGAAGACTTAAGACTCCTGAAAATATTGGAATTCTGGGGCTCTCACCAGGATTGTCAAACGAAAACCAGGCTATCGCTCCAACTTCGTCGGGAAGCCAATCGCGGCATTGAATTACATGAGAATAGGAGCATCCTGCTATTGCAATGGTTCTCTGGCGTTCAACCAGGCCTGGTTTTATTCCGTTCAGTAAAGTACGGATGTCATTATTCATCCAGTTGCTGATGACAGGAGTTTTGACTTGTTTCTCAGTCTCCTTTCCATCCTTGTCTTTCTCTTTAACTGTAATGAGCAGATTTTTAGTCATGTCCCATTGTGTTCCTTCATAAGTCTCCCTGAAGAACTTCATAATATCACGCGGCGATTGTTTCTTTTCAGGCTTTACTGAAAACGGAAGTTCTTCTGCATCAAAAGAAAGATTTAAAGAGGGAGCAAGAGTGCTGAGAATATAAAATTCGCGTATCGCGAATGGCTTTTTACCATTAATGATTTTCCAGAATTTTAGAGGCTCCTTTCCATCCCAGAAACCGAGATTCTTAGCAACATTTTGTAAATCAGTGCTGTACATGAAATAGTCGTGATTTTTAAAATCAATAACCGAAATCCTTGGAATATTGGCACAAACTCCAATATTTTCATCGGGGATTCTCTCGGCACACCAGATAGACGATGGTTTGCCTTTGCCTGAACCTGCTATTTCCAATTGCCATACCTCTTTTGGATCAGCTATGCTTATACACTCCGCCAGGTCGGCATATCCATATTCTTCGGCCAGCCTGCCGATCAGCGCTATAGCTTCTCTCGCAGTCTTGCACCTCTGCAGGGCAATCTTTTCAAGCTCTTCAATAAGAAACATTCCGTTTGCATTTATAAGCTCTTCTCTCCCGTAAATAGTTGTTTCTCCAATTGCCAGCTGTTTTTCATTGAGACAGGGATATGCTGTATTCAGAAATGAATATGTCTCGGCAACTTCAGGAATTTCACCCTTTACCATTACTTTAGTCATATCCCACGCCTCCTCNNGGGTATATTTCAAGCCATGTTCTGTAGTTCCCGTCACAGCTGTGAGAAGTCATCACTGACCCGTCAGTGGAAGCACGCCGGCCTACCATTATTGTTGTACAATTCTCACTGTAACCAGGTCCGTCGCTGTCAATATCTGAGGACTGAGCATGAGTGAAAAGTGAAAAGGCTAATAAAAAAATTATTGTCCAGCTGAACCTGGGATTTATTTTTTTCATATAAAGGGATTTAAAGTTCATTAATTGAATCTGACCTATTTACAAAAGTAATTTTTTAAGGCACGTACTAAAAAAAATAGTTCGACTAAAAATCATAGAATTACCGTTAGTGGCAAAACATGCCTGGAGGATGGTGTCATTTTGAAGCACAATAACAATTATCTTGTTTTGTACTATTTATTTTTATTATCTTGCCTTAGGTTTTTAAGATCATAAATTGATTCTAAGTCGTTATATATCAGAAAAGTATTTATTTGTCGTCGCACATAATGTCAGCTTCCTGAAACGGTTTGCCGGTTTGTAGTTTTTCTGTCAGCCCGAATTATTGAATTTCATAATTCATTCCTTCACTATTTTTTAGCCTATGATAAATGATAAACTTATAAATCCTGACAGCATTGTGGTTGTAGGAGGGTCAGACGATCTTTTTAAACCCGGCGGGAAAGTCCTTAAAAATATAATAGACGGAAAATACTCTGGAAAACTTTACGTGGTAAATCCTAAACAAGATAAAATTCAGGGGATTAGATCTTACAGGGATCTGAATGATATTCCAGAAACCGATCTGGCAATACTTGCTATCTCTGCCACATTATGCTTACCTGCAGTCGAAAAACTCGTGAGAGATAAAAAAACCAGGGCTTTCATCATAATTTCAGCGGGATTCAGTGAATCAGGAAGTGACGGACTCAGGCTTGAGAATGAAATAGTTGAACTCATCGATAAGGCGGGTGGTTGTCTTATCGGACCAAACTGTATCGGTGTTGTTACACAGTCATATCAGGGTGTTTTTACATCTCCCGTTCCAAAACTTAACAGCAGGGGATGTGATTTTGTTTCAGGCTCAGGAGCTACCGCGGTTTTTATTTTTGAATCTGCAATGCCCAAAGGATTAAACTTTTCAAGTGTTTATTCAGTCGGGAACAGTTCCCAGACCGGGGTGGAAGAAGTTCTTGAATTCTGGGATAATACACATGAGGCTGAAATCAGTTCCCCAATCAAACTAATCTATGTTGAGAGCATACGTAATCCGGATAAACTTCTTCATCATGCCTCTTCTCTTATAAGAAAAGGGTGCATGATTGCGGCAATAAAAGCCGGCACAACGGAAGCAGGCAGCAGGGCAGCTTCCTCACATACCGGGGCAATGGCGTCATCCGATTCGGCAGTGGAAGCGCTATTCCGCAAAGCCGGGATAGTTAGATGTTCAGGCAGGGAAGAGTTGACAACTGTGGCATCAGTATTTTTTCACAAAAAGCTTAAAGGCAAAAATATTGCCATCATTACACATGCCGGGGGACCTGCTGTAATGCTTACTGACGCATTGTCAGCCGGAGGCATGAATATTCCAAAGATAACCGGAATTCACCATGATAATTTACTGGCTATGATGAATCCGGGAGCATCTGCTGTTAACCCTATTGATATGATTGCAACTGCAACTAATGATCAGTTGGACAGGGTGATAGAATATGTCGATAAACAACTTCCCCTGATTGATGGTATGAGTGTGATTTTTGGCAGCAATGGCCTTAATGACATGACAGAGATTTATGATTTGTTACATATTAAAATCCGGGATTGTAATAAACCATTGTATCCTATTTTACCATCAGTGACAAGTTCTTCCAAAGAGCTGGGATATTTCCTTAACAAAGGTCATGTCAATTTCCCCGATGAAGTAGTCCTGGGCCGTGCACTGACAAAAATTTTCAATACTCCGTCACCGGCAGAAGAGAAAATTTTTCTTGAGAACATTGATGTCCCGCTGGTCAGGCAGATCATTGATGAATCTCCAAACGGTTACCTTGAACCTGCTATTATACAACGACTTCTTACTGCAGCTCATATACCTGTTGTGAAAGAAAAAGTTGTTAATTCAAAAAAGGAGCTATTATCGGTAGCAAACAAAACAGGTTATCCTCTTGCACTTAAGGTTGTCGGTCCGGTTCATAAATCGGATGTTGGCGGTGTAACGCTCAATATAAAATCGGTGAAACATCTTGAAGCTGAATTCAGAAGAATGATGCAGATTAAAGGAGTAAAGGCTGTGCTTGTGCAGCAAATGCTTTCAGGTAACGAAATTTTTATAGGAGCAAAATATGAACCGCGTTTTGGCCATATAATTCTTTGTGGTTTGGGAGGTATTTTCGTGGAGGTTCTTGGTGATGTGTCATCGGGACTTGCTCCTCTTACATTCAATGAGGCAGAATCGATGATAAGGAGTCTAAAAAGTTATAGTATAATTCGAGGAACCCGTGGAAAACCCGGAATTAATGAAGCAAAGTTTGCCGAGATCATTGTAAGGCTGTCAAGTTTATTGCGTTATGCCACCGAAATAAAGGAGATGGACCTGAATCCGCTGATTGGAAGCCATGATGGAATTACTGTTGTTGATGCCAGGATCAGAATTGACAGGTAATCTTAGCGTTGTTTTTGTTACCTGTTAAATTTTATATTTATATTCGAAAATTCTTTTTAATTATGAAATCGTTAAAAATATGATTATCCATCAGTTATCAATTTTTCTTGAAAATAAATCAGGACGCCTTACAGAAGTGCTTGAAGTTCTTGGGGAGGAGAATATCAGGATAACTGCATTAAGCGTTGCTGATACTACAGAATTTGGGATTTTACGTCTTATTGTTTCTGATCCTGAAAGGGCGAGGGAGCTTCTGAAGAAGCGAAATTTTACTGTTAACCTTACTGAAGTGATTTCAGTGATGGCTCCTAGCGAAGCAAAACACTACGCTAAGATATTGAAGATACTTTCAGATCTGGATATCAGCGTGGAATATACCTACGCTTTTTCATTTGGCGATAAATCAATCATTATCCTCCGATGCAGCAATTCAGAGGAAGCAATTAAGGCGCTTAAAAGTCATGAAATGGAACTGCTGAAAGCCAGTGATTTATATAAGATTTAAATTACAGACAGCCACAAAGAACACAAAGGATAACACAAAGTAACACCAAGGGAAAAAGGATAGATTGACTTTCTTGATATACCTTGCAAAAATTGATTAATTCTTGGGATTAAATATTCTAATATGGAAATCTGGAACCGCCATTTCGAGTGCATGGATCGAAACGGAATTAAGCATGTTCAAAGTGAAAGACTCAGAAAAACAGTTGAAAGAGTATATTTCAATGTGCCTTACTACAGGAACAGAATGCAGGAAGCCGGTTTAGGGCCGGAAAGTATTCAGACAATTGATGATCTGGGCAAATTACCGTTCACAACAAAACAGGACCTCAGAGATAATTATCCTTTCGGGTTATTTGCTGTTCCTATGAGTGAGATTGTGCGTGTCCATGCTTCTTCCGGCACTACCGGAAAGCCGACAGTTGTCGGTTATACACGGAATGATATATCTACATGGTCGGAGGTGATGGCTCGTACATTGACAAGTGCCGGGGCCAACCGAAATGATTTTATCCAGGTCGCATATGGTTACGGTCTTTTTACCGGAGGTCTGGGACTTCATTACGGTGGAGAAAAGATAGGAGCTTCCGTAATACCAATATCGGGGGGTAACACAGCAAGACAAATACAGCTTATGCATGACTTTGGAAGCACTGTTCTTGCTTGTACTCCATCGTATGCCCTCTTCCTTGCTGAAGCAATACAGGAAAATGGGATTAACCGCGATGATTTAAAGTTGCGTGTAGGTGTTTTCGGGGCTGAACCCTGGACAGAGAATATGCGTCGCGAAATTGAAGACAAGCTGAGGATTAAAGCTATAGACATATATGGCCTCAGTGAAGTAATTGGTCCGGGGGTAGCAAGCGAATGCCTGATTCAGGAAGGATTACACATAAATGAAGATCATTTTTACCCTGAAATAATCGATCCCGATACTCTTCAGGTACTGCCTGCCGGAAATGCAGGTGAACTGGTTTTTACAACTTTGACCAAGGAAGGACTGCCTCTCATCCGATACCGTACACGCGACCTTACAAAGCTCACATATGATACTTGCAAATGCGGCAGGACAATGGTAAGAATGGAAAAATGCCTCGGTCGCAGCGATGATATGCTTATTATCCGGGGAGTTAATCTATTTCCATCACAGGTGGAGAGTGTCCTCCTTGAAATGAGCGAAATTAAGCCACATTACCTGTTAATTGTAGACAGAGTTAATAATCTTGATACTCTTGAACTGAAGGTAGAAGTTGATGAGGCTTTCTTTCAGGATAAGATAAGTCAGCTTGAATCGCTCAGGCAGAAACTGCAGAATAATCTTGAAAATGCGCTCGGACTTGGCATAAAGGTGACTCTCGTTGAGCCAAAAATTATTGAAAGAAGCGAGGGCAAATCCAAACGCGTTATTGACAAACGGAAATTTTAATTCTTCTGAAACGATATGACTGTTATTCCAATATCTCCTGAAATAATAAAAACGCTGGCCAAAACTATCGGCATCCCCTCTCCGGGAGCTTCTTCTATACGTGAAATTGTTCATCTTGTAAATAAACTTGAAGAGAATACAGGCATAAAATTCATCAGGATGGAAATGGGTGTCCCGGGGCTTCAGGCTTCCCCGATAGGAATTGATGCAGAAATAGCTGCCCTTAAAAACGGGGTTGTTTCGGTTTACCCTGACATTACAGGTATTAAGCCTTTAAAAACAGAGACCTCCAGATTTATTAAGCTTTTCCTGGATGTTGAGGTTGATCCGCAGGGTTGCATTCCAACAGTCGGTTCAATGATGGGGGCAATGGTAAGCTTTCTTGTAGCTAACAGAAATGACAGAACTAAAGAGGGAACTCTTTTTCTCGACCCGGGTTTTCCTATTCAGAAGCAACAGG
>PLML01000163.1 GCA_003141525.1 Bacteroidales bacterium | reverse complement strand
TTTATGAAAAAACACAATTTTTATGCCGGTCCTTCAATTCTCCCTCAATATACAATCGATAAATCTATAGAAGGAATAAAAGATTTTGCAGGTACGGGATTGTCTATACTTGAGATCTCTCACCGCAGTAAGGAATTTGTTGCTTGCATAAACGACACAATTGCACTTTTCAAAGAATTGCTCGAAATACCCTCCGGCTACCAGGTTCTGTTTCTTGGCGGTGGAGCAAGTTTGCAGTTTGCGATGGTGCCGATGAATATGCTTAACAGAAAGGCTGCTTATCTCAATACAGGTGAGTGGGCCAGTAAAGCTCTTAAAGAAGCAAAGCTTTTCGGGGAGGTAGTTGAAGTCGCCTCCTCCAAAGAGAAAATATTTAATTATATTCCAAAAAATTACACAATTCCTGCCGATGCAGACTACTTCCATATAACCTCAAACAATACAATTTATGGGACAGAGATCAAGAAAGACCTTGATGTGAAAATACCTTTTATTGCAGATATGTCATCGGATATTTTCAGCAGGCCCGTCGATGTTTCAAAATATTCCATTATTTATGGGGGTGCTCAGAAAAACCTTGCTCCCGCAGGAGTTACCTTTGTCATTGTAAAAGAAGATGTACTTGGTAAAGTAACCAGGCCTATTCCGTCGATGCTCGATTACCGCGTACATTTGAAAGGTGAGTCGATGTTCAATACTCCTCCAGTCTTTGCAATATTTGCCGCGCAGCAGACCCTCACCTGGCTGAAAAATCTTGGTGGTGTGAAAGCCATACAGAAGAAGAATATTGAAAAAGCAAAAATACTTTATGATGAGATTGACAGAAACAAATTTTTCATGCCTACCATTGCTGATCCTGAAGACAGGTCTCTCATGAATATCTGCTTTGTGATGACACCGGAATATAAAGAACTGGAAAAACCATTTGCCGATTTTGCCAAATCAAAAGGAATGCTTGGCATTGAAGGTCACCGCTCAGTAGGCGGTTTCCGTGCATCGACCTATAATGCTCTTCCGAAAGAAAGCGTTGAAGCTCTTGTAAGTGCCATGAAAGAGTTTGAATCAAAAAATTAAGTATTTTAATACAAGACCATGCCTCAATGCTAATAGCCTCAAAATATAAATATTAGATAGATGGAAATCCTTGTTGCGACTAAGAAACCATTTGCTCAAATAGCTATCAGACAAATTCGTGAAGTGACTGAGGCTGCAGGTTTTAAGCTTGCATTGCTTGAGAATTATAAGAATATATCAGAACTATTGGTCGCAGTTTCAACCGCTGATGCATTGATTGTACGAAGTGATAATGTTACAGCTAATGTCCTCGATGCTGGAAAGCAATTAAAAATTGTTGTCCGCGCAGGCTCAGGCTATGATAACCTCGACATTGCAGCTTGTACAGCACATAATGTTGTGGCAATGAATACGCCGGGACAAAACTCAAATGCAGTTGCCGAGCTTGCATTCGAAATGATGCTGTATCAGATACGGGGAGGGTTCAGTGGTAATTCAGGAACTGAACTCAGAGGTAAAACTATTGGTCTCCACGCTTTTGGAAATGTAGGGAAATATGTTGCGGATATTGCACGGGGATTCGGAATGGATATATTTGCATACGATCCGTTCGTCAGTGAAAGAGTAATGAAAAATAATGGTGCTAAACAATGCATTAACGTTAAAGAGTTGTATCTAAAATGCCAGTATATCTCAATTCACATGCCAAGTAATGATATAACAAAAAAATCAATCGGCTATGATCTTATGAAAAAAATGCCGCAGAATGCAGTGCTTGTTAATACTGCAAGAAAAGAAGTCATTGATGAGGCAGGTCTCCTGAAGATATTTGAGGAACGCGCCGATTTCAGTTATCTGTCTGATATTGAACCTGATTGTAAAGCTGTCTTTGAAGAAAATTATAAAGGAAGATTCATATTTACAGCTAAGAAGATGGGTGCACAGACCGAAGAATCAAATATCAATGCAGGTGTAGCTGCTGCAAGACAAATAGTTGAATATTTCAATACCGGGAAAGAAAAATATAGATTAAACAGGTAATAGTTAAAGAGATAAAATAAATGGCAGTTATTAAACCATTCAGGGGGTTAAGGCCTCCTCGTGCTCTTGCAAAGGATCTGGCTTGTCTGCCATATGATGTGATGAATACTGATGAAGCCAGAAAAATGGCAAAGGGAAAAGAGTGTTCACTTCTTCACATAACGAGATCAGAAATCGACCTTGCGGCAGATATTGATATCCATTCCGACCTGGTATATGACAAATCAGTAGAGAATTTCAGGAATTGGCAGGACAAAGGTTGGCTGGTTCAGGATGAAATACCCCACTTTTATATTTATGCCCAGACAATGAAATGGCGTACTCAATACGGAATCGTCGGTTGCGCATCTGTCGATGACTATCTTAATGGCATTATTAAAAAGCATGAACTTACACGTCCTGATAAAGAACATGACCGCATGGTGCATGTACGCGTAAACAATGCTAATATTGAACCTGTGTTTTTTACATATCCTGCAGTTAAAGAGATTGATAAGATAGTAGATAGGATAATCAGTACGGAAAAGCCTGAATACGATTTTGTTGCGGAGGATGGCTTTAGTCACCATTTCTGGGTTATTAAAAAACCAGAGACAAATAAACTTATTGAAAAACTGTTTGCTGAAAAGGTACCATATACCTATGTTGCTGATGGCCATCACAGGACTGCCGCTGCAGCACTTGTTGGGAAAGAGAAGCGCGAGAATAATCCATCTCATAACGGAACTGAAGAATATAACTTTTTTCTGGCTGTGCATTTTCCTGCTGATCAGTTACGGATCATTGACTATAACAGAACCATAAAGGACCTTAATGGTCTGTCTGCAGAGGAATTGCTGACAAAACTTGAATGCGGTTTTGTTATTAAGGAAAAGGGCAGCAAAACATATAAACCCAGGAAGCTTCATAACTTCTCAATGTATCTCAACGGGAAATGGTTTAGCCTCACTGCAAAAGCCGATACATTTGATGATAATGATCCGATTGGAGCCCTTGATATAACGGTCCTTACAAATCAGATACTTACTCCCGTACTGGACATTCAGGATCTCCGGAGGTCAAAACGTATTGATTTTGTCGGTGGAATTCGTGGTCTCAATGAACTTAAGAAGAGAGTCGATAGTGGTGAGATGAAAGTGGCATTCGCACTTTATCCTGTATCAATGAATCAACTTATTAACATTGCAGATTCAGGCAACATTATGCCTCCCAAATCAACGTGGTTTGAACCAAAGCTGCGTAGCGGATTGGTAATCCATCTTTTGAGTTGAAATAATATCATTTATCCTTCTGCTAGACTTCCTATTTTTCTACTTTTGTAGTAAGCATTTAAAATAATGTCTTTTATAACCGAAAATATTTCTATTCTTAAACACCAGCTTCCATCATCTGTCAAGCTTATTGCAGTATCGAAAACCAAAACGGTAAACGATATTATCGAAGCCCATAATGCCGGACAGAGATATTTCGGGGAAAACAGGGTTCAGGAACTTCTGAATAAAAAAGATCTTCTTCCAAAAGACATTGAATGGCATCTTATCGGACATCTTCAGAGTAATAAGGTGAAATATATTGTACCCTTTATAAGTATGATCCAGTCAATTGATTCATACAACCTTTTAGTTATTGTTAACACTGAAGCTCTAAAAATTAACAGGATTGTCGATTGCCTGCTGCAGATTCATATAGCTGATGAGGAGACGAAATTCGGATTTTCAATGCATGAATTGTGTGAAAATCTGAAATCATATAATATGTTGAATTTGAAAAATGTAAGAATCTGCGGTGTAATGGGGATGGCTACATTCACATCTGACACTAATCAGGTTAAGAAGGAATTCGGATATCTTAGAGATTGTTTTCAATCGCTTAAAGAGACCTTCTTCAGATCAAACACTAGCTTTGAGGAGATTTCTATGGGAATGTCAGGTGATTTTGAGTTGGCTCTTAAGGAAGGAAGTACAATGGTCCGAATCGGAAGCTTAATCTTCGGAGAAAGATAATGACATAAATCTGAGCTGGACAAACCCTTTAACCGCA
>PLML01000052.1 GCA_003141525.1 Bacteroidales bacterium | reverse complement strand
TTACATCATGCCAGAAGAATTGTAAGGTTTGCTCGCAAAATACATACGATTCAGGGGGAAACATACTGACTACCGGCAGCGACACAGAATATTGTGATGCATCCCTGCTTGGTATAGAAGCTACTCAGCCTGTTACTGTGCTGGGCGTTACAACCAAATGGGTTTGCAGATAATCAGTATCTTACGCCGATTAAAGTTACATCATCAATCTGGGGGCTGTCTCCACGCCACTCTTCAAATATCTCATTAAGCTTTTCCCCTTGTTGAAGCATTGGAATCCCTGCCATTGAGACAAGTGTTTCCCTGAGTTGCATCGACATGAATTTTTTCTNNATATAGAATGCATCCCCCTTCTGAAGATCAATCTTATGCAGTGTGAAAGGCTCCATCCTATAATGAATTGCCACCGGCATCTTATCGGGCCTGTAGTGAGTAAGCTCCCCTCCTCTGACCAAATATAGCGGACTATTGGCTCCAGCATACCATAAAATATTTTTATCAAAATCCACAACGCAAACGGCAATATCCATCCCGTCTTTAATACTGTCTTCTTCAGCAACCTGCTTTAACGATTTTATTATTCCCTGCCGCAGTATTTCAATTATCTGGTCAGGCATCAGAATATGTTTCCCATTAATAATTTCATTAAGCAATGTTACCCCGAGCATACTCATAAAAGCTCCTGGAACTCCATGCCCTGTACAGTCGGCTGATATTATAACCTGGGGATTGGACTGTGCGCTTACCCAGTAAAAATCACCGCTGACAATTGCCAGAGGCTTGTACAGAACGAAATGTTCAAGCTTATCGCTGAAAAGTTCCAGCGATGGGATTAGCGCAGTCTGTATCCTCTTGGCATACATGATGCTATCTTCGATATGCCTTTTCTGGTATCCTATCTGATCTCTCTGGGCAGCCGCAAGATCTCTTTGTTTCTCAATTTCATCCTTTTGCATTGAGATTGTTCTGTTCTTCTCTTCGAGCTTTATATTCGCCTCTTTTTTTATTTTATATCCCCTGTAGATATAGTAACCAAGGAAACTGACAAGCAGAAGCGCCAAAAGAACAAAATAAAGTACCAGCTTTTGCTTTTCAATTGCTTCAAGCTGAACTTTTATCTTGCTGTCCTGTTCTGTAATTCTTTTAAGTTGTTCATCTATCCTGGCCAGCTGGATTGTAATTTTTCCCTTCTGTCGTTCGAGGGTATCCTTCTGAACCTGAACTTCATTCTGCTGAACAACTATTGTCTGTTTCTGTATTGAAATTTCTCCCTGTTGTTTGCTTATCTGAACAAACTGTTTCTCCAGGACTTTTTGTTTCTCGTTTAGTGTTTTCACTTTTGTGGTTATCTCTTTATCAAGACTGTCGAGAAGGGACTTCTGATGAAGTATTTCCGCTTTTTGTGTATTTATCATTTCCAGTTGCTGACGAATAGTATCCCGCTGTATTACAATCTGTTCGCTTGCCTTGCCAAAGAGATTCTCCCAATCTTCCTTGGTCTTAATAGCCTGAGCCAGCATATTGGAGTTGACCTTCATTCCGGCTTTGTTGATCATATCTTCATTTACTCCATATTTAGGCATCTCACCTTCCACCCCCATAAAATTTATCATTGATTCCCTGAATTCATAACCCTCAGTCATAAGCAGGGTTTGATGTTTCTCAATAACAGCTTTAACTTTGTTCAAATTGAATCTGCTTGCCTTATTAACATATAACAACTGGGTATAAGTGATCTGACTTTCAGAATTGAATTTAACAATCTCTACTGGTTTATCCTGGATCTTTGTTCTTGTTTTTCTCATATTGCCCATTTCGAAAAACAATGCTACATCTCTGTCAAGAATACCGATTCTGAAAACAGACGAATCGGCGAATCCTTGTCCATAATCAATATACTTTGCTATATCAAAAATAAAAACGGCTCTAGTACCATTATTTAAACCTGCCTGGCCATATATATTATTGATCAATAATAGCAATCCCAAAGAAAGGACTTTAACTTTGAGTAAGTGAACATATCTTAGCATGATATTGAGGATTTATTAATACGAATTTGCATAAATTAATTCAGGAAACCAAATAGGTACTGACAACACTTTATTAATTGTGTTGATAAAATGTTAATAATTGCGTAAATATGCAGCCTCAAGATCCTTTACTTATCGTAACTTTATAAAAGTTTAATCACATTAATATATGACATTGAATATCAGCAACTTAGAACTTACGGGTAAGAATATAGTTATTGTTGAGGATGACATGCCTTCAATAAGGTATTATGAAACATTACTGAAAAACTCGGGTGCTGAAGTAAATATAATTCGAACCGGAAAGGAATTTGTTGATTATTTAGCCCAGGGGAAAACTATTGATCTTGTTTTTATGGATTTTCTTGTTCCGCTGATTAATGGGATCGAATGCATAAGAATACTCAGGAAAGACAGAAAAAGCACGCCAGTTATTATGATTACTGCCTACTCTTCCGAACAGGCAAAAACAGAGGCTTATATTGCAGGATGCAATGAATATATTTTAAAACCCATTTACCCGGAAAAGATCTTCTTCCTTCTCGAAAAATACCTGAAATCGAATATTTCGATTACTTCTTCTTACTGATTCTTTCATCTCACTTTTCTCCAGGGTGCTCCACTTTAGCATAATTTCCTCTTATTTCAGTTGACGAAAATAGTTATTTTTTTCAAATCAGTGCGAATAGATTTTCGCTCGCTTATTTTACTATTTTTGAGCAATAATCCTTTAAATGAGACATAAACTAATATTTTTATATACTGCTTTACTATTCACTGCACAATTTGCCTCTTCCCAATATTATGAGACCGGCCAGGATCCGGCTTCTCTTAAGTGGAACCAGATAAAGACAGGAAGGTTTACTGTTATTTATCCTGAAAAATACAGCACTGGCGGAATGTTGTATGCCAAAGAACTGGATGAAGCATACTCAAAACTTATGTCGCTATTCCCTGAAAAAAAATTTACTATCCCTGTTGTCATACATAATTATACCATCCAGTCAAACGGGTATGTCTCCTGGGCTCCGCGACGGATGGAACTATATCCGACTCCTGATCAAAACAGCCTTCCTCTCGCACCTGAAAAACAACTGGCAGTTCATGAACTTACTCACGTTCTTCAGATGGAATCATTAAACCAGGGCTTTTCAAAAGTGATGTCGTTGTTTCTCGGGGAACAATTCACCGGAGTTGTCGCTTCACTTCTGCCTACTTGGTTCCTTGAAGGTGATGCAGTTTTTGCCGAATCGGTTCTTACACAATCCGGCAGAGGACGTACACCTTCATTCCAGAAACAGCTTAAAGCACTTNNTACCAGATGGTGACCTGGGCCCTGGCTAAAAATGATCTTCAGATATGGAATAAAGTGCTTAAGTTCACCGGGGAACAGCCATTCATTCTTAACCCGGTCAATATCAGCCTGACAAGAAGCTCCGGCTTAAGGAAGAAAACACTCTGGGAGCAAACTTTTGATTCACTGAAGACTATCTGGACAAAGGACGTTTCCAAAAATAATCCGGTTAATTACGAAGTAGTGAATCCTGACAAACACGGAAAATATATTAATTATTATTGCCCTGTTTTTGCCGGTAACGACAGCGTTATTGCAATAAAAACCTCATTTTCCCTCCCGGCATCATTCGTACTCATCAATCCAGTCCAAAAAAGAGAAAAAAGGATTCATGTACCTGGGCAGATATACCCCTTGTTTATCTCTTATGCCAAAGGCAAGCTGGTCTGGGTTGAAACATTAACTGACCCGAGATGGGAAAACAGGGAGTATTCGGTTATTAAACTGATGGATATTAAGACCGGCAAGGTCACAAAACTTACGCGAAAATCGAGATATCTTGCCGCATCAATATCTCCTGACGGGAGCAAGATAGTTGCGGTGGAAAACACTGTCAACAACATTAACAGCCTTGTGCTGATTGATGCTGAAACCGGCGCAGTCATTCAGTCTTTTCGTACTCCCGGGAATGTTTATCTTCAGCATCCCCAATGGAGTGAGGATGGGAAAAAAGTGACTTTTATTTCCCTTGCAGATGCCGGAGAAGGAATCGTGTCATTCAAATTTGACACCCGGGAATGGGAGACCCTTATTGAAGCTGCAAGAAATGACCTTCAGTCTTCATTCCTGAGAAACGATTCCCTTTTCTTTGTAAGCTCCTCATCCGGTACAGATAATGTTTATCTCAGGACTCCGGATAAAAAAACAGAGCCGGTGACACGCTCAAGATTTGGGACGATCGATGTAAGTCCCGGTGGAAATAAGCTATTTTTCGGTGATTATACCTCCCTGGGTAATAATATATGCAGTGCGCCGGTTTTATCAGCCCGGGGAGGCCCAGGAAACAATGAAAATTCTTCATCTTTTCTCATCAACAGATTTGACATTAAACCACCTGCAGATACCAATAAGAGCCGCATTGCGTACATTCCAGAACCATATAGAAAATGGCAGCACCTTTTCAGATTTCACAGCTGGATGCCATTCTATGTAGATATTGAACAGCTCAGTACCGATCCGGCGAGTATCAGGCCCGGAGTTACTATTATGACTCAGAATACTTTAAGTACCGTTATTTCAACTTTAGGTTATGAATATTCAGCTGATAAACGCAACCTTATACATTCACGGGTAACCTGGCAGGGGTGGTACCCGGTTTTTGAATCACAACTCGATTATGGTACTCTGCCACAAATAAGTAAAATGGGGGAAAACATTGCCAATCCTTCTGGTATAAAGCCGGGTATAAGCTTCATTAATACCGTTTCTTTCCCGCTTCAGTTTTCATCAGGCAGCTTCTCACAGTTTCTGCAACCTTCTCTTTCAACGGATTACCAAAATCAATATATTTATATAAAAGAGAACGGTACTTATGATTATGGTCAAACCATTATTACAACCAGACTCTATTTTACAAATTATTACCAGTCGGCACTTCGTGATATATACCCAAGGTGGGCACAGGTAATCGATCTTAATTATCGTTATGCGCCCTTCGATAGGGCTATATATGGATCAGATGCATCATTAAAAACAGCATTTTATTTCCCGGGAATTTTTCCTAACCATGGAATAAAAATCCGGCTAGAAACTGAAAAGCAGAATCCTGCAGAATTTTTATATGGAAACTTTTCGTCACTTCCCCGTGGTTATAAAAATATTATTTCAAAGAAAATTAATTTTCTTTCAGCCGATTATGTAATGCCGCTTGTATATCCTGATTTCAATATTGCAAGTCTTCTTTATCTTAAGAGGATCCGTACAGGGTTGTTTTATGATTATGCAGTAGGAACCGGCAACTATTATTATAATAATGACAATATTTTCGGATCCGGCTCCATTTACTATCATAACTATCAGGAGACTTTCAAATCATTTGGCTTTGAATTGATGGCGGATTTTTTTGTTCTCAGGATACCTTATATGATATCCGCGGGGGTTCAGTCAGCATGGAATAGTGTGAATGAATCACCCTTTATTGAATTCCTTTTCAATATCAATATATTCGGAATGACTTTCGGAAAAAGACATATGTAACCCTTTCATGTTATAAGACTCCTGGCAGTCTCCTTAATCAGAAGCCAGGCTTTTTGAACATGTTCCGGAGTTACGTTTGTTTGAGCCGTAACCATTCTTAATGTATATATGCCATTTAAAACAGTATGGCTCAGATATAATTTGCCGGAATCATTAAGCAAGTGATTCAGTTTTTCGTTAAACCCATTTATCTGATCTTCATTGTATCCGGCAGGAATATAACGGAAACAGACAACACAAATAATTACCGGGGCAAGTATTTCAAAATCAACTTCTTTTGAAATCATTGCTGCAAGTTCTGCTGCAATGCCAATATGATCTCTTACTTTATCGCGGAGGCCTTCAACCCCGTAAGTTCTTATTACGCTCCATAGTTTCAATGCCCTGAATCTTCTTCCAAGGGGGACTCCCCAATCGCGGTAATCATTTACTTTCCCCCTGGTTCGCGTTTTAAGATATTCCGGAAGAATCTCAAATGTCCTGATCAATGCCGGGGCATCCTTTACAAAATATGCAGTACAGTCAAAGTTTGTAAACATCCATTTATGTGGATTGAAAACAAAACTGTCGATATATTCTTTCCCGTCGAGCATCCATTGAAATTCAGGCAGAATAAGCGCTGTACCGGCCATTGCAGCATCGACGTGAAGCCAGACATCATTTTCGTGACAGATCTCTCCTACAGCTCTTAAAGGATCAACTGCAGTGGTTCCTGTGGTACCTAATGTCGCAACCACACAGCAAGGGACCTGCTTTTTCTTTTTATCCCGGAGAATTGCTTCTCTTAGCTTTTGAGGATCAAGTGAAAAGTCATCTCTGACAGGTATTTTAATAAGGTTTTTTCTGCCGATTCCACTTATTTTAACAGCCTTTTCAACAGATGAATGAGTCTGTTCCGAACAATAAACTTTCAGAATTTCTGATTTTCTCAAACCTTCTATGTTTCCTGAAAAATTTGTAGCTTTTTCCCGTGCTGTCAGTAAAGCTGCAAGTGTAGCGGTGGAGGCAGTATCCTGAATAACACCTTCAAATCCTGAAGGAAGGCCGATCAGTTCCCTTAACCAGATCATCATTTTTTCTTCGAGCTCTGCGGCAGCCGGGGAGGTTTCCCAGATCATGCATTGGGCTCCGAGAGTTGCAATCAGCATTTCAGCCAGGATGGATGCAGGGCTGGTGTTTGCAGGGAAATAAGCAAAAAAATTAGGATTCTGCCAGTGGGTTATTCCCGGCATTATTATTTCATTGAAATCCCTCATCAGAGAGTTGAATGATTCGGAATGCTGTGGGGGTTTGTCGGGTATTTTATTAAAAATCTCACCCGGTGTTACTGATGATTTGACGGGCCATTTCTCAATATTTTCCATATAGCCTGCCATCCATTCAACCAGCTCATGAGCATGTTTTCGAAATTCATCGGGTGTCATATGATGTACCTTATCCTACGGAATCTGCGAGAAGAATTATTTTATTTGCTTTTACTTCAATCACTCCGCCGCCGATCTCATATATTATTTCTTTATCTTCCTGATCAACCATTCTGACTGAGCCATTTTCAAGGGTAGAGATAATTGGAGCATGGTCCTTTAATACCTGGAATGATCCTTTCTTTCCCGGGACTCTGACCGATTTAATTTCACCTTCAAAAATTTTTTTGTCGGGTGTGACAATCTCAATTTTCATTACAACTTATTAATAAACAGAAGTTTCCAACTCAGTCAATTATTTTGACTGAGCGAGTATTTTTTCACCTTTTTCAATAGCGTCTTCGATAGTGCCAACCAGCATAAATGCCGATTCGGGATACTGGTCAACTTTTCCCTCCATTATCATATTAAATCCCTTGATTGTATCTTCAATTGAAACGAGTGCTCCCTTGATACCCGTGAATTGTTCAGCTACGTGGAAGGGTTGTGAAAGAAATCTCTGTACACGTCGGGCCCGGTGAACAACCAGTTTGTCTTCTTCTGAAAGCTCGTCCATACCGAGAATAGCAATAATATCCTGTAATTCATTATATCTCTGTAACAACTCTTTTACCCTCTGTGCACAATTGTAATGAGCTTCTCCAACGATATCTGCAGTCAGGATCCTTGAGGTTGAGTCGAGCGGATCGACGGCAGGGTAAATACCAAGTTCAGATATTTTTCTGCTTAGAACAGTTATTGCATCGAGGTGGGCAAATGTTGTAGCCGGAGCAGGGTCAGTGAGGTCATCGGCAGGTACATAAACTGCCTGAACAGAGGTAATTGATCCATGTTTTGTTGAAGTAATACGTTCCTGCATTATACCCATTTCAGTTGCCAGTGTTGGTTGATAACCAACTGCTGAAGGCATTCTTCCGAGAAGAGCAGATACTTCGGAGCCAGCCTGAGTAAACCTGAAGACGTTATCCATAAAAAACAGGATGTCCCTTCCTCCGCTTTTTCCATCACCGTCCCTGAAATGTTCAGCCACCGAAAGGCCCGACAGTGCAACTCTTGCTCTTGCGCCGGGAGGTTCGTTCATCTGTCCGAACACGAGGGCAAGTTTTGATTCTTTAAGGGCGTCATGATCTACTGTAGAAAGGTCCCAGCCGCCTGATTTCATATTCTCAAGAAATTTTTCACCATAGGTAATAACTCCGGCTTCAAGCATATCGCGGAGAAGGTCATTGCCTTCCCTTGTTCTTTCTCCAACACCGGCAAAAACTGAGAGTCCGGAATATGCTTTCGCAATATTGTTTATCAGCTCGAGGATAACAACTGTCTTTCCAACACCTGCACCACCGAAGAGTCCAATTTTCCCTCCTTTTGAATAAGGTTCAATAAGGTCAATTACTTTTATCCCGGTATACAAAACTTCTTTTTCTGTTGAAAGGTCCTCATATTTTGGCGGTTTCCTGTGGATGGGGTATCCGCCTGTCTTATCGAGATAACCTATGCCATCAATAGCTTCCCCGGTAACATTCATAAGCCGTCCTCTTACCTGTTCACCGATAGGCATTGTAATTGGCAATCCTGTTGCTACAACTTCCATACCTCTGCGAAGACCGTCTGTAGAATCCATTGCTATTGTACGGACAGTTCTTTCACCAATATGCTGCTGACATTCCACAACTAGATGCGAGTGGTCATCCCTCTTTATTTCGAGAGCATCATAGATATCAGGCATTTCAAAGCCCGGCTTATCAAAAGTAACATCAACTACTGGTCCGATGATCTGGCTGATTTTCCCGGTATTCTGTGACATATATCCTATTTATTTATTTATTTAAGTTTTTAAGAAGAGACAAAATTAATAATTTTTGTGTTTTAACCTGACTTATATCCTTATAAATTCAGCTTTGTCAAAAAGATCAATTCCCCCCTTGTTATTTATCGGATCCGTATGGTCTGAAATTACTTTAATTTTTTATCTTTATTGTTAGAAAGTATGAAACCAGATATCTGCTGAATTAAAAATAAGTTCATGAAAAAGATTTTTGTAACATTCCTTTTTACGGTTTCTGCACTGACTATTGTAAAAGGCCAGTTTACGGGAATAGGAGGAGGATTAGCCATGAGCAGTGGTTTCCGGTTTCATGAACAAACTTTGCCTGTAAACAAGAGCGATTTTGTTGGAATCTCATTTAAAGGTTTCTGCAAAATCAGTGAGCCTTTTTATGTTTCTCCCTCCTTAACTTTTTTCTATCCACATATTACAAAAGGGCAGGCGTCGAAACAAACAATATCTTCACTGATGTTTGACATAGACGGGCACTATGTTATAAACGCTCCTAACAGTTTTGAATTTTATGGTATTGCAGGATTTAATATATTGTTTGCAGGCAACAAATATTCGTCAGAAGGCATCCCTGCATACAAAGAGAGTGATAATGCCCTGGGGCTTAATATTGGAGCTGGCACTTACATTAAGATTACTGAAAAATTCAGTATCTATGGAGAAGCCAAATATGTTTTTAACAACAGGTATAACCAGTTAATGCTTAACGCGGGAATACTTCTGAATATTGAGGAGAAGAAGAAACAGAAAAATTCGGAATAACAGATTAATTATCTCTTCCAATCAGTGAACTGGCAAGACTAACCAGCTCTGTTTTTCTTTCGCTTATTACACCTGTCTTTTCAAGCAGATTGAAGGCCGTATTAATATAATCATTAGCAAGATTTTCTGAAATATTCTTAATATTCAGCTGATCATATAAATCGATAACTTTTTTTACTTTTATTTCCGGATCAATTTCTTTCAAAGTAAACTGTTCATGGAGTTGTTTTGCCTGTTCGACTGATGCTATTTCCAGAGCCTTCACAAGCATAAAGGTTTTTTTATTTGAAATAATGTCTCCTCCCAGAATTTTACCAAATACTTTAATATCTCCATAAATATCGAGCAGGTCATCCTGAATCTGGAATGCAAGACCCAGGTTTCTTCCAAACTCATAAAGCAGGTCAGATTCCTTATCATCCGCACCACCAATGATAGAACCGATTTTGGCTGATGCGGCCAATAGCGCCGCTGTTTTCAGTTCGATCATACGCAAATATTCCTCGTGTGAAACTATAGCTGCTTTTTCAAAATCTATGTCGAGCTGCTGGCCCACACATACTTCAATTGCTACCTTATTAAACACTCTGAAAACTTTTGACAAACAGTGCGGAGGAGTTTGTAAAAAACATTCATTTGCAATAAATGCCATTACATCGCCTGACAGAACTGCCTGGTTAACGTTCCACTTACTGTGCACTGTGGGCAGGTTCCTTCTTAATGGTGCCTGATCCATAATATCATCATGAACCAGTGTGAAGTTATGAAACACCTCAAGACCTGTTGCAGGGATTATTGCTTCATCAATTTTATCATTATAAAGGTTACAGGCCATCAAGGCCAGAACCGGTCTTAATCTTTTTCCTCCGATTGAAAGGATATACTTAACCGGATCATTAAGCTTTTCTGCTTCCTCATTATAGGAAAGATTCAGAATAGACTTATTGACTAATTTTTTAAGACCAGACTGCGTATACATTTTGTTTTTTTTACAACCTGATAATAAATTAATTTTAACCTCTAAGCGCTTCTGCGCCACTTACAACTTCGAGTATCTGATTTGTAATGGCAGCTTGTCTTGCTTTGTTGTACTGAAGTGTCATATCGCGGATCATACCTGTAGCATTATCTGTTGCCTTGTGCATTGCGGTCATTCGGGCACCATGCTCTGCGACAAACGAATCAAGAACTGCTTTATAAAATTGAATTTTTAACGATTTTGGAACTAATTCCTTGATGATATCCTCTTTCCCGGGTTCATAAATGTAATCGGTTGGAGTGTTCCTGAACTTACGGGAAGGAGCTGTCTCAACAGGTAGAAATATTTCATCTGTAAGGTTTTGCACAGCAGCGTTTTTAAATTGATTATAAATCAGTTCCACCCTGTCAAATTCCAAAGATGTAAAACTGTTCATAATCTGTTCAGATACCAGTGTAACATTATCAAATGTAAGATCATTAAACAGATTATTCTGTTCGGGAAGCATAGCTATTTTTTGCTTTCTGAAATAATCAAATCCCTTTTTCCCGATAGTTAAAAGCTTCAGGTTTCCCTTTTTGAACTGATCAGAGTATTTTTCAATAATTACCCTTTTGGTTTCATTTATTACATTGGTATTGAAAGCTCCGCAGAGACCCCTGTTAGATGTGATCATCACAATAAGGACTTTTTCAGGAGGGGATACCCTTCCGTAAATATTCTCAACTTCAGAGTCTGAAAGGCTTTGTGAAAGATCNNCCATTAAAATTCATTTTATCAGGTTATCCTGCTACTATACCTGGTATTTTATAACCAAATCCGAAGCAACTTTTTCAAGAACTTTAGTGATTTCATCATTAAGTATACCTTCACGAAGACTATCTAGAGTATCCTGGTGTCTAAGTTCGAGGAGCTCGATAAATTCACTTTCGAAACTTTTTACTTTGTTTATAGGAACATCTTTTAAAAGACCCATTGTTCCGCAATATATAATTGCTATTTGCTTTTCAATCGGTACCGGAGCGAACTGTCCCTGCTTAAGGATTTCAACGTTTTTAGCTCCTTTATTCAATATAGCCAGAGTTGAGGCATCGAGGTCGGAACCAAACTTGGAGAATGCTTCAAGTTCGCGATATTGTGCCTGATCAACTTTCAGAGTTCCTGCAATCTTTTTCATAGCCTTAATCTGGGCATTTCCTCCCACCCTTGATACTGAAATTCCGACATTAATTGCAGGACGGACCCCTGAGTTGAAAAGACTTGACTCGAGAAATATCTGTCCATCGGTGATTGAAATCACATTTGTCGGAATATATGCTGATACGTCACCGGCCTGAGTTTCAATTATAGGTAAAGCTGTGAGTGACCCACCTCCTTTAACCATATGCCTTATGACTTCCGGAAGATCGTTCATCTTCTTCGCAACTTCATCCGATTCAATGATTTTTGCAGCTCTTTCCAGTAACCGGGAGTGGAGGTAGAAAACATCTCCGGGATACGCCTCGCGGCCGGACGGACGCTTGAGGATCAACGAAATCTGGCGGTAGGCGACGGCATGCTTGGAAAGATCGTCGTAAACAATCAGCGCATCCATGCCGTTTTCCATGAACCACTCGCCCATGGCGGC
>PLML01000205.1 GCA_003141525.1 Bacteroidales bacterium | reverse complement strand
TCTATTATGCTTCAGCCGGATTGGGTTTTTACTTATCCTTTCCTATCCCAGATGTATCTAAGATGGGAAGGTGATATGAGGAAGGCAAGAGAAATATTGGGAAACGCTGCACGGAATAATAAATCTTTTTTATCAGATTCACTTATTATCGAAACAAATGTTTTGATTGATATTTATGAAGGAAAATATGAAGAGGCTCTGAAAGATATATCGCTTTTCAAATATGATGTAATTCAATCTCAGTTTTACTTCAGGCCCAAATATCTGTATAATGCAACTATTTATGGTTTGATGAATAAACCTGAATTAGAGCATGCTTGTTATGATTCAGCCCGTATATTTCTTGAAAAGAGAATAATTGATTTTCCTGAGGATCAAAGGTTATACAGTTCACTGGGTATTGTGTATGCAGGACTTGGGCTAAAAGAAAAAGCTATTAAAGCAGGAAAAAGAGGTGTGGAACTAATGCCAATTAATAAAGAAGCTTATGGAGGTGCATTCAGGGCTGAAGATTTAGCCCTGATCTATGTTATGATTGGCAAATATGATGATGCTATCAAACAAATAAAATATCTTCTCTCAATTCCGGGACTTCTTACGACTAAAATCCTTGAGCTGGATCCCAGATGGGCCCCATTAAGAAATCTGCCCGAGTTTAAAAAAATGATCGAAAGCTATTCCGGAAAATAAAGGATTCAGTGACATTTTATGGTATAAGAGTCTTAAGGAATGATTTTACATTAGGGTAGTTTTCAACGATACGATAAACATCACATTCCCTGCAATTAGTATTCTTACAGAGAGTACCCTTTTCAGATGCCTCCCAGCATGGATTAGCGTCACTATGATAAGCCTGGCATGTTTCTCGCTCCTTTGCAGAGCATTCCCGGATTGCCCAGCAAGGAATTATAGCAAGTAATTTCCTTATCCCGGCAATATTTAAGCCATCTTCATTTAGCAGGTTATTAATATATTTTAACCGCAAAATATCTATTTGAGAAAATAAATTCCGGTTGGATTCTTTCCTGAACGGAATAATCAATCCCTTATCAATGTATTGCCTTATTGAATGAACCGGAATGCCTGAAAGAGTGGAAGTTGTACTCAGGGTATAGACCGGGGTGGTACTCTCAACTGAACTATTTTCCATAATTTTTTAAAATTATCAAATTTATTTCATTCTAAGAATTACATATCAAGTCGCCAGGTGACAATCAAAATTTAAAAACCGGGCATTATTTGCCATTTTAAAGTATTCGTCTACAGTAAATTAAACAACTTCTTCAAACAATAAATCAATAATGACTACCCTTGCGATTTTACTGTTAATTTATTAACAGAATGATTTTCAGAAATTTATAATAGAATGTTGTGTACTTAAATAAAAAAAATATTATACATTTACAAATATATGATTTTTCCAGTACATAAGACATGCTTCGTCCATCTCTTTTTTTTAATTTAAAAGTCTGGATTTTTTTTAGTATGAACAATAAAACTCAAACAAAATGAAAAAAACAATCAAAGTAGGTTTACTTTTAGCAACCCTTTTGTTTACCGCTTTCGCAACTAGAGCACAGGCACAATCTTTAACGGCCTCGCAATCACGTTACAAAGACAGGACAACTGAAAATCCTAACGCCGATGCCGACATCAAGATCGTTGGCGACTTCCTGAATTCACTGGTATCTGAAGACCTGGACAAAGCCAAAAGCCTGTTGGCTGAAAATTACAAAGGATATGGGCCCGCTCCTACAGATTCAACTACAACTGATCAGACGATTAGTAGCTGGCAAGAAAATTACAAGAAGCAATTAAATAGGAAAGTTGATTTTGTGACAGAAACTTTGAGGGTGTTGTCTGGTATTCATAAAGGTGATTGGGTGTTGGTTTGGGGCAATTACAGCTTTACACAGGATGGCAAAAACATATCCTTTCCTTTCCAGTACATTGCCATGGTTGCCGATGGGAAGATTACGGCAGATATAATTTACTATGATAGTAAATATATATTTGAAACACTCGGATATAAAGTGACACCTCCGGAAAAGGAAATGAAGTAATTAATCTCAAGTTAGACTCATTTGTGTCAGCATGACTTTCAATTGTAGAAAATTACTAAAACTAAGGTATGTATCATGAAATTAACAATTTCTTTTATTCTGGCGACATTCCTGATATTATTGGGAAGTGCGAAATCTGATAATGTACGAAGCGTTTTTACCCAATCCTCAATCAGTAGCGATGCAAATTCTGAATATCATAAGTTGGCCAGAGATATACTAAAGGAGCTGATTGAAATAAATACAACCTCACGATACGGCAGTACCAAAGCTGCTGAGGCCATGGCTGCCAGGCTTAAATCTGCCGGATTTCAGGCAAGCGATATTCAGGTAATCGGACCTGATCTTCAGCATAAGAACCTGGTATTACGATTCCGGGGGAACGGGAAATTAAAGCCTGTCTTGTTCATCAGTCATTTAGATGTAGTTGAAGCCCTCCGTGATGACTGGTCGGTTGATCCATTCACATTCCTTGAAAAGGATGGGTACTTTTATGGACGTGGCACAACTGATGATAAGTGTGATGGCGCCTCTTTTATTGTCAGTCTCATCCGGTTCAAAAAAGAAGGATATATACCAAACCGTGATATTATCATTGCCCTCACGGCTGATGAAGAAATGGGAAATGCGAATGGAGTTGACTGGCTTATTACAAATCATAGAGAATTAATTGATGCAGATTTTTGTATAAATCCCGACGGAGGTGGTGGAGATCTGAAGAATGGGAAACCTGTTACAATGGCGATTCAAACCAGTGAAAAGTTATATTTTTCTTACAGGCTCGAAGTAAAAAACAAAGGAGGTCATAGTTCTCTTCCTGTGAAGGACAACGCCATTTACACACTTGCCTCAGGCCTTAATCGTCTGGCTAACTATAATTTCCCAGTCAGGCTCAATGAAACAACCCGTAATTATTTTGAAAAAATTGCTTCAGGTGAAACGGGTCAGGTCAAATCGGATATTTTAGCAATTCTCACAACTCCTCCTGATACTATAGCAGTAGAAAGGCTCGCTGCCTCATCAGCTTACTATAATGCAATAATGCGCACAACATGTGTCGCAACGATGATGAGTGCCGGGCATGCAGAGAATGCCCTGCCCCAAACTGCTCAGGCGATAATAAACTGCCGGATGCTTCCTGATGAAGGTCCGGACAATGTAATGTCGATTCTGAAAACTGTCCTTGGTGATAGTAAGATTTCAGTCACCTGTATTGATTCATCATTAATTGCTCCCTTATCACCTTTGAGAGAAGATGTTACTGGTCCGGTTGGTCAAATTGCCTCTTCCATGTGGCCGGGCGTAAATGTGACCCCTACAATGGCTACGGGTGCTTCCGATGGTAAATACTTACGCCTTCATGGAATACCCGTTTATGGTGTTTCAGGTATGTTTACTGATATGGACGATGTTCGTGCCCATGGGAAAGATGAAAGGATAGGGGTAAAAGAATTCTACGATGGAGTTGATTTCATGTACAGGTTTATAAAGGCCTTGTCATCAGAAACTAACCCCTGAAACATGTCAACCGTAATAATCAACCTAAGCACGAACGCACAAAAGCAGCAACATTTATTTCATCAGGCACGTAAATAGAATTTTGTGTATCAAGCGCAATTCAGACTCAAACTAATAATAAAAATTTAATTTAAATGAATCATTCAGCATTTCATAAAACCAATCCGCTGTTGTACAGCCTGTTGTTTTTTAGTGCAGTATTGTTATCAGCTTGCAATCAAACCAATAAACAGGCTGATGCTAAAGATGGACTTTCATCTCTAAACATTGATAGTCTTACCAGGAATATTATGGTGCTTTCGTCAGATTCATTTCAGGGACGGCGGCCGTTTACCGTAGGTGAAATAAAAACAGTGAATTATCTTAAACAATCTTTTGCCGGCATGGGAATAGAACCAGGAAATGGGAACAGCTATTTTCAGGAGGTACCTATGGTCGAAATTACTCCCGATTGCAACCCAACCATGGAAGTCCAATCATCCAGGGAAAAATTTCTTTTGAAAAGAATGGATGATTATGTGATCTGGACTGAAAACACAGATCCGATAATTTCTCTTTCCAATGATGAAGTTGTATTTGCGGGTTTTGGCATTGTTGCACCTGAGTATAATTGGAACGATTATGCCGGTTGTGATGTCAAAGGCAAAGTTGTTTTAGTGATGGTCAATGATCCGGGTTATGCCTCAGGAGATTCCACTTTATTTAAAGGCAATACCATGACCTATTATGGCCGGTGGACATATAAGTTTGAAGAAGCCGCAAGACAGGGTGCAAAAGCATGTTTGGTCATTCACAATACAAAGGCGGCTTCATACCCATTCAGTGTAGTTCAAAATTCCTGGGGAAAAGGGCATCTTCTTCTTGATACGAGGAACGATAAAAGTGAATATCGATGTCCCGTTGAAGGATGGATAACAGAAGATGCAGCTAAAAAACTCTTAATGGCCTCCTCCGGAGATACCACTCTTTTATTAAGTGCTCATCACAAAGGTTTTCGGGCAATTCCTCTGAATCTGAAAGTTAAAACTTCAATGAGAGTAAAATCCCTGTACAATAAATCCAAAAACGTGATTGCAAAAATCACAGGAAATAAGAGGCCGGATGAATATATTATATACACAGCCCATTGGGATCATTTTGGTATTGGGAAACCCGATGAAAGAGGGGATTCCATTTATAATGGAGCAGTGGACAATGCCAGCGGAACAGCAGCTCTGCTTGAAATTGCCCGTGCTTTTAAAAGCATGAAAAATCAGCCTGAGCGAACCATTATTTTTCTTTCCGTGACAGGTGAAGAACAAGGATTATTGGGCTCTGACTATTATGTACATCACCCTTTATATCCTGTTAAGAATACTGTAGCCAATATAAACATGGATGGTTTTAACATTAATGGTAAAACAAAAGATGTTGTAATAGTTGGCGCAGGACAATCGGATCTGGAAGATTATCTTAAAAAGGAAGCAGAGGGTCAGGGAAGGTATATTGCCCCTGAAACACACCCGGAAGCTGGAGGCTATTTTCGTTCAGATCACTTCAATTTTGCAAATGTTGGCATTCCTGCTTTAGACGCCGGGGGTGGCATTGACCTGGTTGAAGGAGGAAAAGAAACAGGTAAAAAGCTCGCTGATGAATTCACTGAGAAATATTATCACCATCCGTCTGATGAATTTGATCCGGTACGCTGGAAACTTGATGGTACAATGGAAGATATTCAACTTTTTTTCCTTGCAGGTAAAAGACTGGCATTTGAAACCACATGGCCAAAATGGAAACAGGGCTCGGAATTCAAGGCTATCCGGGAAAATACAACAAACAAATAAATACTGTCTCTCAAATTTTTGATATTTATGGATATGATAACACTTTTAAAAGGCAGTAATAATTCTAAGAGGTTATACCTTAATCATCAGAGATAATAAAAACCTGAAAATAATTCTGGTAACAGCGGATTAAATAATGATATGGTTACAACATAAATTAATAATTCAAAATATTATGAAGAAAGAAGCAGCTATTCTCATTCTATCGGTTTTTCTTTACACTGCCTGGGGCCAAAGCCAACCGACCAATCAGCTTACAAATGAGCAAAAAACATGGTTGTCAAAAGCCAACCGTCATGAAAAAAACGGGTGGATTTATCTTCACATTGAAGGAGCACCAAGAGAACGTGGTTTCCAGCATGGATATCTACTTGCGAACGAAATCAATGAAGCTCTACGAGTAATAAAGAAGGTTTGGGAGTATCAAACAGCTACAGATTGGCCATGGCTAGTGGAAAGGGCTGCAAAGATGTTTACGACAAAAATAGATTCTGAAAATGTAAAGGAAATCGATGGAATTGTTGAAGGCATGAAGGCTGCCAGCATTTCAACGACAAGAGATGAACTTGTGACCTATAATGGTTGGAAAGAATTACTATGGTACTGGTGGCCGACGGTAAAAGACTCCGTCTCTCCTAATACACCTGAACCCATGAAGGAATCTTGCAGCGCATTTATTGCGACTGGCAGATTGACAGTTGATGGTCAGATTGTTCTCGGACATAATACTTGGGATGATTATTACATTCCTCAAAATAATGTCATCATTGACATTGTACCAACGTTGGGTCACAGGATTTTCATGCAGACCGCTGCTGGCTTGATCCATAGTACTACTGACTTTTTTATCACTGATGCAGGACTCGTTGGATCAGAGACAACTATTTCTGATTTCTTCCCATTCGATCCGAAGGGAATACCAGAATTTGCACGTGTTCGACGTGCTATGCAAGACGCTTCGTCGATTGAAGAATGGTGTGATATCATGAAGAAAGGAAACAATGGAGGGTACGCAAATTCCTGGCTTCTTGGGGACATCAAGAAAAATGAAATTGCAAGGTTTGAGATTGGGTTGAAATATGTTGGATACGAAAAGAAAGAAGATGGTTATTTCTCAGGGTCGAATATCACTGAGGACTTGAAGATATTGCGCCATGAAACAAGAACCAATGAAATAAATATCAAGATGCCAAACGTTGCTCGACGAGTGCGATGGAAGCAATTGATGAATGAGTACAGAGGCAAGATTGACATCGAGACTGGTAAGGCATTTCTTGCAGATCATTTCGACATTTACCTGAACACTTCAAACCCTGACTCACGTACTATTTGTGGTCACTTTGAGCTTGATTCGCAAGCATCCGGAACTTTCGCACCGTTTCTCCCGGCTGGAGCATACGATGGGAAAGTCGTAGATGCAACAATGGCCAAAAACATGTCATTTGTAGCCCGGTGGGGATCACCATGTGGGACGCCATTCGATGCCAAAAAATTTCTTGAACTGCATACTCAATATGACTGGATGAATGGCCTGCTCAAAGATCGTCCAACACAACCGTGGACCGTTTTTAAAGTAGGTGAGAATGAATAACTGAAAAAAAGTTAAAATAATTATGTGTTCAAGATGCTCTATTATTCTTTCATCCATCCAAAATCCTGTCGAATCGGATAGATTGATTTTTATTTTATTTAAGATAATTCTTAGAATGAGTAATTATTTATTAATCCCTAAAAAGTAATGAATTATGAAAAGGAAGAAGATTTTGAAAATTACAATTGGCTTTTTTGCCATTTTAGTAATTCTTGTTATTTGTGGCGGAATATACCTGAAATGTTTTCTGCCAAACATCAAAGTAAAAGATTTGAAAGTCGAAGTTACAAAAGAGCGGCTTGAAAGAGGAAAATATCTTGCCAATCATGTACTGGTTTGTGTTGATTGTCATTCTAAACGAGATTGGTCAAAATACTCCGGACCTATTGTCCCGGGAACTGAAGGGATGGGAGGTGAGATCTTTGATCAGAAAATGGGTTTACCAGGCAAATATATAGCTTCAAATATAACCCCGTATTTTTTAGCAAGCTGGAGTGACGGTGAAATCTATCGTGCCATTACTTCAGGGGTTGGAAAAAGAAATAATACTTTATTCCCCGTTATGCCTGTTGGAGCATACGGAACCCTTGATGACGAAGACATCTATTGTGTAATTGCGTATTTGCGTTCATTTCCCTCAATAAAAAATGACATTCCTGCCTCAAAATCAGACTTTCCGGTAAACTTTTTAATTAACACAATGGCGAAAGAGGGACATCCTTCTAAAAGGCCTTCCCGGCAAGATTCTTTAAAATATGGTAAGTATATCACAACAGCTGCCGCTTGTTTGGATTGTCACACTCCGGTTGATAAAGGAAACCTGATAATGGAAAAAGCGTATACAGGCGGAAGAGAATTTCCAATGGAAGGAGGTGAAACCATAGTTTCAACTAATATCACATTCGACAAAAAGACAGGAATTGGAGAATGGGATAAAGATAAGTTTATTCATGTATTTAAAAGTTATGATATAATAACCTATGTGCCGACAAAGGTTGAAAAAGGAGATCTTAACACATTGATGCCATGGACAATGTATGCGAAAATGGATACTGCAGATTTAGCTTCAATTTATTATTATTTGAAATCTTTACCACCAATTGAGAATAATGTCCTAAAATTAAAATCTTTATCCAGGTAAGGGTGCAACTAATAAATTTGAAGGTTTCATTTTGACAATGAGTTAAATAGAACTCTGATTATCAATTTATTATTATTTTTACGCTATGCCAAGTATAGTCCCGGGCTACGAATACGACATCTTCATCAGCTACCGCCAGAAAGATAACAAGCACGATGGCTGGGTTACCGAGTTTGTTAATAACCTGAAGGGGGAACTCGAGTCTACATTTAAGGAGGAAATCAGTGTTTATTTTGACATAAATCCTCATGATGGGCTTCTGGAGACTCATGATGTAGACGCCTCACTGAAAGACAAACTGAAGTGTCTCGTCTTTATTCCTATAATATCACGGACATACTGTGATCCGAAATCATTTGCATGGGAGCATGAGTTTAGAGCATTTGTTGAAGAAGCATCCAAAGACCAATTCGGTTTGAAGGTAAAACTACCTAATGGGAATGTTGCTAGCAGAGTATTACCTGTTCGTATTCATGATCTGGATAATGAAGATATTAAATTATGTGAGTCAGTTTTGGGTGGAGTACTTCGGGGTGTGGAATTTATTTATAAAGAATCAGGATTTAACAGGCCACTTAAGCCTGATAACGATGAGAAGATTAACTTAAACAAAACAAAGTATCGAAACCAGACAACCAAGGTGGCTCTTGCAATAAAAGAGATTATTCTTGGATTGAAAACAATACCAATCACACAGGTAGAAGAAAAAAAATTGCACAAGGAGCTATTAGTGGAGATAAAAAAAGAAGAGAAAAGGAACGAGCATGTGAAACTTACTAAATTAACTAAACCTAAGTTACTGTCAGGTTCTATTATTATTGCGTTTGTAATAGTCATTGTGCTGTTTTATCCAAAAATATTCAACAAAGATAGATTCAAAAATCTGAAAGATAAAAGCGGAAGAATTTCTATTGCGGTAATGCCATTTCAAAATATGACCAATGATTCTATCTGGAATGTCTGGCAAGATGGAATCCAGAATGAATTAATCAATAATCTTACAAACTCTGAGGAATTTAAGGTTAGACGGATAGAATCAATCACCGGTTTGCTTCAAACCAAAGGGCTTACTAATTATGCTTCGATCACACCTTCTGTTGCCAGTACAATCTCGCAGAAACTGGATGCAAATGTTCTTATCTATGGCAGCATCAAACAGGCAGGGACTACTTTACGAGTAAATGCACAACTAATTGACTCAAAAACAGAAGAGGCATTTAAGTCTTTTCAAATTGACGGAGCCACTGAGAATATCCTTCATATCATTGATTCTCTTTCGGCCATGGTAAAGAATTTTCTCATAATATCTATATTGGAAAAGGATGTAACGCTCGATACTCGCCACATTCTATATACAAATTCTGCTGAAGCATATAGGTATTTCATTGATGGGGATAATGCTTATTGGATAGGTGATTTCCCCACATCAATAAAATTGTTTTCGCAAGCAATAGCTATTGATTCAACCTTTACTTTACCAACATTAATGATTTCTATGGCATATGGAAATCAGTTCTTATATGATCAGGCAAAAAAATGGTGCCTCAAGGCTTACAAAAAAAGGGATCAGATGCTAATGCAATATAAGATCTTGACAAATTGGGTATATGCCTGGTACTTTGAAAATCCATATGAAGAAATTAAGTACTTAAAGCAATTGCAGGAATTTGATGATCAATTGCCGTTTGTTTATTGGCAATCAGGTGAAGGTTATAATTGCTTACATCAATTTGATAAAGCAATCCCTGAATTTGAAACGGCACTGGAGATATATAATAAATGGGGTTCAAAACCAAGTTGGGTATTTAATTATACTATGCTTGGATATGCATTTCATAAGACGGGTCAGTACAAGAAAGAAAAAAGCCTTTATAAGAAAGCCGAGCTGGACTTTCCTGATGATCCTAAGCTAGTCTATAGGCAAACTGTCCTGTCATTAACTGAAGGAGATACTGTTGCTGCAAATCGATATATTGAGAAATACATTTCTGTCTGTAAAGACAATTCTGACCCTGAAGCAAATATAATTACAAACTTGGCCTCTGTCTATTCTGAGTCAAGCATTCTGAATAAAGCAGAGGAATATTATCGAAAAGCGCTCTCATTAGAGCCAGAAAAGCCAGACAGGCTGAATAATCTTGCTTATTTCCTGATTGATAAAGATCGGAATATTAATGAAGGTTTGGAACTTATTGATAAGGCGTTAGGATTAAGTCCTGATGATTATAACCTTATACATACTAAAGGCTGGGGACTATATAAACAGGGGAAATATCAGGAAGCTCTTGATGTTCTCCAAAAAAGCTGGGATTTAAGAAGGGAGAAAGCTATATATGACCATGAAGCATTCCTTCATCTCGAGGCAGCGAAAAAGGCTGTTGCTAATCAAAAATAGAAATATAGTAACAACTAATAAATACAATGGCAAGTCTCATCTCTGGTTACGAATACGACATCTTCATCAGCTACCGCCAGAAAGATAACAAGCACGACGGCTGGGTTACCGAGTTTGTTAATAATCTGAAGGGGGAACTCGAGTCAACATTTAAAGAAGAGATAAGTGTTTATTTTGACAT
>PLML01000199.1 GCA_003141525.1 Bacteroidales bacterium | reverse complement strand
TGGTTTCTTCTACCGAAAAATCCGTCTTAGCAGGTTTCTCAATACATTTAAATCCCATAGCTTCAGTGACTGAAAAAGATGAAATCGTCAGAAAAAGCACAAATAAACTAACCCGAAGAATAATTTTGCAAAACATTTGAACCTCCTTTTTTAAAGAAAAAAACCTACAAAAACTTCATTTTTCGATGCCGTTGGTTAAAACAAATATATTTATTAGTTTTCTAAAAACACGGTTTTTGCCCCCTCTATATATCTAATAATCATCACGTCATAACATTGTGGTTTTATACCTTTACATAACTATCCCATGGCAACCACTATTTTTAATTGAGTTCAGCTACAAATATTTCACCCTGTGAAATAGCAAAACCAATATTTCACAGGGTGAATCATTCCAATATCCGCTTTAATCCTTGTAAGTCCAGGTTTCCCTGCAACAAACAATGCTAGAAACAAAATAATGGTTTAATTATATAATTTTTTAAAACAAATATGCGGATATGGCTGACCTTCATCTAGTTGAAATTTACATTAGTTCGTTTGTGCTTGCCCCTACATTGAAGTTTCATATACTGCCCCTCATCCATATAATCGATCAGATCACTTAGCCTCGAGGTTGTTTATACATTTAAAATTATTCCCGGCAGTAGAAGGTGAGATGGCTGTCCTTGCTTCTCTCAGATCATTATTCATAAAAAAACTGTTATCTTTTATATTCTCTATTTCTAAGAATACATTCGTACCAGGCTTGGCCGTGCAATCTTTGACTGTAGCGTTTGTTCCGTTTTTCAACTGAATGACAGCATAATCATTACCCGGGTTGAGTTTTGTTCCCGAAAAGCCATCGATTTTGATATTGGAAAAATCTTCGCAGAAGATGGCGCTTGTGCAAAAGGCAGGCAGATCATTGTCGCAAGTAAGGTCGTACTTGGAAATTGTCAAGCCCGATACATTTTTTGCATAAAAAGCGGGGATGTCATGCTTAAATACCGCGTATTTATTATCGAAAGCAGGTCTTAATTCAAAATTTCCACCCCTTGTTAAACCGTAAGGACTACTTTTGAAGTAATGACGAATATTAATAAAATCAATATTTTGGATGGAATTTGGATAATACCCGTAAATAAGTAAACAGCTTTCAGAAATAATATTAATATTAGAGAACCTGATATTTCTGATAACTCCATGATTTTTAATATTTTGCTCAACTCCATACCATGTACCCAATGGTATTTCGGAAATATGTATTGGTTCGCCGCTGCCCCACCATCCAGTATGCAAACGCGTATTTATAATAATGTTATCAAAAAGAAGATCTTCAATAACTTCATTTTCTTTTGAAAATATACCAATTCCCCTGTTGGAATATATGACAAGATTTTGGAAAGTACAATTATGTATATTTTTTGCGGCCCAGCCGATTCGTATACCCGAGGAACGTGAGGTAATTGTACAATTCGAAACATTAATATTCTCAGTTTCACTTTTACAAAATCCGTCTGCACAAGGGCTTATTGCAATACCATCGTCACCTGCAATTATAATACAATCTGAAATATTTACATTTTTCGAATTACTTATATCAATCGCATCAGCATTCGGCACGAGCAGGCTATTAAGAAAATCCACACCTGTAATTTCAACACGGTCGCAGCAGGCTAAGTGAACACACCAGTTAGGAGCATTTTTGATAGTCACATCCCTCATCAGGATATTGTTACTTTCAATAAAAGTTATGAGTATTCCTGGTCTCATATCATGATTTTTTATTGCGGCCGGTCCATCAGGAAAAGCATTTTGATAGTTTTTACCCTGTCTGGTGTATTCAGGATCATAACAGCATTCCGGATGTATAACATCCCAATCAATAAAAGCAGAGTCATTACCGTCAATACTTCCATGTCCTGTAATTGCTACATTCGATACATTTATACCATAAATCAGGGATGTGTTTCTCTGTTCGGATGTACGCCCCATATTTTTATAATCTGAAACATTTGGACTGCCTTTTATTGTGGCGCCTGCATCCAAATGAAGCGTGATATTGCTGAAAACTTCAAGAGAACCAGACAGGTATGTTCCCGAAGGGAAAAAAACCGTACCCCCACCCGCTTTCGCGCAAGCAGTTATCGCTGATTGGATATAGTTTGTATTAAGGATTTTATTATCCCCCACAGCTCCGTAATCCACTACGTTAAAAAACGGACTATTTTGAATACTCATACCCGATTTTTCACTGAATATCAGAAGTATAACCAATATACATTTTATTAAATGGGTAGTTTTCATTGACGTTAGCTTATAATTGATTAAATAAATGACTAAAGTTTTGTATATGATTTAAAGGCACCTCGAAAAACTATTTTTGGTGCCGGTGTTTGAAACAAATATATTTATTAGTTTTCGAAAAAACTAATTTTTGCCCCCCTTATATATCTCGAAAATTCAGGAAGCAAGTGCAACATTAGGATCAATACTATTAGAAAATACACTTAATTGTGATTTGAAGTTTAGTATTTTCTAGGTCTACTATTTAAATTCATTGTTATATCTCTGATTTGATTGTCATTAACATCATCTAATTCTGTTTTTTTGGAATATATTGTCTAATTAGCCCGTTAGTATAATCATTCAGGCCTCTTTCCCAAGAAGAGTTTGGTTGAGCAAAGTAAAACTCTGAACCCAGTTTGTCAGCAATGCATTCTATNNTTGCTGTAATTGATAGTACCAGATTATTAAAAAACATAATGGAAAAGTAAAGATTGAATCACAACTTGGCAAAGAGACCTCGGTTGCGGTTTTGTTACCCACAGCCTAAGAAAAACACCAAAACCCGAAAAGTAATTGCAAGGTGTAGTTGAAAAAGTTTTTTTTAACCGCAGAGTAGGTAAAGTAAGCGCAAAGTACACAAAGTAAAAACAATGTTTATCAGTCCTTTGCGATCTTTGCGCAATCCCTTAGCGATCTTTGCGGTTAATGGATTCAGACTTTATCAACGAACCCTCTAAAATAATGAGAAATCTCACCACGAATAGAAAAATCATAGAGCTTATACGCATGATGCCTGATACTCACTAAATTTTAAATGTGTTGACTCTTCAGTAACTGTAATTCTTCTTTTTAAAGTTGCCGGAATAACATATATTTACGTACTCCAATTTTGAAAGACAATATGAGTTTGGAAAATATACAGATGAAGATATTGATAGTTGAAGATGAACGTAAGGTAGCGTCATTTATAAAAAAGGGACTTGAAGAAAACAACTATGATGCTGAAATAGCATACGATGGATTATCTGCAGAAAAACTTGCCCAGCAGTATAGATACGACCTTTTCATACTCGACATTATAATTCCTGGAATAAGTGGTTTGGATCTGTGCAAAAGACTGAAAAAAATAAATTCAAATATTCCTGTGCTCATGCTGACCGCGCTGGGTACGACGGATGATAAAATTACCGGATTTGACGCCGGAGCAAACGATTACCTGGTGAAACCGTT
>PLML01000157.1 GCA_003141525.1 Bacteroidales bacterium | reverse complement strand
ACAGCCCGGTTTTCATTATCTGAATTGAAATCGAGAAATTTCGAAAGTTGCTTCTTTATGGCTTCCTGATTTTTTCTCAGAGATGCTTCATCGAGCAGGTTCCTTTCTTCCGATTTTCCGGATGGGTCTCCAATCATCCCGGTTGCTCCGCCAACAAGAGCGATAGGTGTGTGCCCGCACCGTTGGAAATGCACGAGTAACATAACCTGCACCATATGACCTATATGCAATGAGTCGGCAGTAGGGTCGAATCCGATATATCCGCTGGTTTTTTCCTTTTTTAATAACTCTTCAGTACCTGGCATAATATCATGTATCATGCCTCTCCATTTCAGTTCTTCAACAAAATTCATAAAAGCATTTTTTGAGCTTTGCAAATATAACAAACAGGTTCAGACAGTCGGCTCTTCGGGTTTCTTTTTGAACCGGTCGAAACTGCGATTAAAACCTCCTTCTCCTATAATCGGGAAGATAGCCGGGGCAATATCGGAAATTGGATTATAAAACTTTGATTCTTCAATTGTCTTCTTCGGAAGGAATGACCTCCTGGCATCAATTGCATTTAATACTACAAAGAAAACACTCATTATCAGCACTGATTTAATCAATCCGAATACTATCCCCAGAAGCCTGTTTATAAATCCAAGGGCAGCTGCGTTAACAATTTTGTCAGCCAGTATACCGATAAAATGAATAATTACAACAATTATTCCGAACGTAATCAGGAATGCAATTACTCCAACATAATGTCCGGTCATATCAAAATAATCATAAAGTTTTTCAGCAGTAAAGGTCGAAAATCTTATAGCGCCCCAGATTCCCAGAATTAATGCTGCGAGCGAAGCCACCTCTTTTACCAGTCCGTTAATAAAACCGTTCACCAGTGATAATATGAGGATAACTACTATAATTGCATCTAACCAGTTCATGATATTTATAATTTATAATATCAAAGATAATTTTAATTTTCAAAACGACATATGAAGGACTCACGACACGCAATGAACGGATTTCTTCTTACTTGCATCGTGTGTCTTGTGTCTTAGATCTGTATAGTTAATCCTCAGGATTTGCTTTGACAAAAAAATAATATACTTTTGCGACTGAAATTGGCCCCATAGTTCAATGGATAGAATGGAGGTTTCCTAAACCTTAGATTCAGGTTCGATTCCTGGTGGGGCTACTGAAATAACCCCTTATGTGATTGTACATAAGGGGTTTGTCTTTTTTTGTACCCCTGAATTGTACCCCTTTTTGTACCCAACAAATTTTTTCATGTCCAAGAAATTTTTATATAATGAAACCAATGCCGTCACTTCTTACTGGTGTTGCAGTTTACACCTCTTTTAGCTTGTTAATTTGCTAATATTAATTATTTCTTAATTCAGATATCCCACCAATACCCGACATAGTTCCAAACCATATATTTTGTTGTGCATCGATGGCAATGGCAGGATAATAAGCACCTTTCAAAATACTATTGGCAGAATTAAAGTGTTCCCAATTTTTGCCGTCAAATTTAAATACCCCATTATCAGTACCAAACCATTTATTGCCGTGAGCATCGATGGCAATGGACTCGATTTCGTCATAATCAGCAGATGGATTATAAACTGCCCATTTTTTGCCATCAAATTCCATTACGCCTAAATGTGCGTAAGGCGGATAAGCAATTGCTGCTGCAGGTGCAACCCATATATTTCCCTGTTTATCGATTGCAATTGTAATTATATAATTATGTGCCAGACCATTGGCTGTAGTGTAGTTTGTCCAATTGATGCCATCAAATTTTGATAAACCTTCAGTAGTTCCGAACCATTTATTTCCCTGAGCATCTATAGCAATAGCAGTGACATAGTTGTTAACCAAACCATTATTGGTTGTGTAGCTTGTCCAATTTGTACCATCAAATTTTGACACTCCGCCTCCCCCAGTACCGAACCATTTATTCGCTTTGGAATCTATGGCAATGCATAAGACAGTATCATTGGTCAATCCACTATTGGTAGTATTGTATGTTGTCCAATTTATTCCATCGAATTTCAATACCCCTGAAACAGCTCCACCAAACCATTTATTTCCCTGTGCATCGATGGCAATTGAACCTGCTCCTTTAATTAATCCATTTTCTGTGTACGTAGTCCAATTTGTCCCATCAAATTTTAATATTCCATCTCCATAGGTACAAAACCATTTATTATCCAAGGCATCTATACCAATGGCTTGAACACTCACGCTACTTGTTGTAGGGTAACTTATCCATGGTGTAGTTGTGACTTTTTCGCATGAAAAATCAATCATCATTATGAATAACAAAAAAACAACTTTTAGTATTGGGTATTTCATAAATGATTATTCTTTGACTATTCTCTGTATAATAATCCTCTTATTTGGACATCCAAGAGTATCGGATAACTGCCAATCAAGTTTTACTACTACTGGAAATGTTTCTTTTTCTAAATTAATGCTCGAATTGGTTGGAAGAGAATCAAATTCATAAGTCAAACTATCAATCTTGATGAACCATCCACTGCAACAAGGACTTGGACACATTCTGAAATCCTGTCCTGTAATTGTACCGATTGATTTATAGTTATAGTTATCAGCGGTTTCTTTTTGTTTCTGACAGTATATAAATCCAAAAATAATTAAACATAAACCCAACAAAGTTTTGTAATTCATTTTAACTACTCCCCATATTTTGACCATTATGTTTCAAATATTAGTTTTTCTTTCTGATGATTTTACCTGTTGTCCCATTTCGTACCCTGCCATCCACTTATTAGACCATCGACTTCGCAATCTGGGCAATACCAATGAATTTCTTCAGTATCAGGTCTAAATGCCGTCTTAATCATTCCAGAGCAACCCTTTTCAAAGCAACGAATATCGGTTTGGGTTAACGTGTGTGGAAGATTTTTTGTGGTTGTATCTATGACCTGCGTTAAGAAATCAATAAGTCCTCTGGCTTCATCTGGCACATCTTCTGGCATTTTTGCTGAAGCATCGAGAAGGTGTGTTATATTGGTTATATACATTTTAAATACTGTGGTTACTCTTCGTCAAAATAATCGCTGTCAATTTTTTTAAGTTCGTAAACCTGTTGGGTTGTGCAACCAAGATTATAATCTATCATTAGTTGAGCAACTGCTCACCGTCAATGAGAACAATTTTAGTTTCATTTTTAGGTGTGTAATCCAATGCTTCTTTTGTAAAATTCGATGTTGTGATGAAGATGCCTTTTTTTGCTCCTTGTCCAGCCAGCGCACCTACAAATTTATGAAGTTCTGGTCGCTCATATCCTTGAACTATGCTTGCCATTTTAGTTTCTAATTGTAATAAAGTTACAAAAACTACAGCATCCCCTGCTCTTCGAGCCATTTCCTTACTCTTTCATGTTCTGCTTGGTATTTTGCTTCCATATTTTCCAGAATCTTCTTAAACCGCCCTTCGTTACGGATACTATTAAACTCAGGGTCATGTTTAGCAAGGGTCACCCACCATATTGGATAAAAATTCAGCGTATTAAAATCATCCAGATACTGATATGCCTTGACCTTATTTCCCAAAAAAGCATATGTTGCTGCAAGATCATATTGAGCAAACTTAGATTGTGCAATATCCCTATCAAGTTTTATACTCTCTTCATCATATTTGATTTGCTGATTGAAATAGTTTTTTGCCTCTTCCTTTTTCCCCATTTGCCAGAAAGTAAATCCAATACGATGAGATAGTTGAAGATTTGGCGTACCTACTTTTTTATAAGATTCAACAAGTTTTTTTGCAAGTAAATATGCTTCTTTGTCATGACCTGCAATACTATAAATAGTTAAATCAGGTATAAATAAACTAATTTTAATAGCCCTATTTCCTAATTTAATGGCCTCTTCATAATTTCCAAATTCTGATTCTACCAAGAATAATTCATCTAAATAGAGTGTTGAATCATTGATCAATTTAAATACTTCGTTAAAATAATATTTTGCCTTTTCAATAAATCCAATATCAAGATAAGTACGCCCTAAAAGATCGTAGGAACCCGTACGCTTATCTTGAGGAAGAAGATTTAAAGCTTTATGATAGTTGTCTAAACCCTTTATATAATTAGAAAAGCCAGACTATCTGAC
>PLML01000062.1 GCA_003141525.1 Bacteroidales bacterium | reverse complement strand
GGGAAAGTAGTTATAACTGTGGAACATAATTACAAACTTTAAATGTTAGTAACCAACAACATCATAAAGACCAGCCACCAACAATGTGTTTATTCCAGCTTGGGGTGCTTCGTGTGACAAAAAGATGAAAACATTAATTGACAGAACTGTTCGCGCTATGCAGAAATCAATAACAAAGAATTTTATTTCATTGTAACTGCTGCTGACAACAACAAGCATGCATTGGAAAGAACATTGGAAGAATTCATCGGATTTACCACTTGCCTTGATGGAGCAAAAGAAAAGGGCATAAAATATGGGACTGAAACTTGGAATATTGGGGACATTAAGAAAAACGAAGCCTTGAAGCAGGCATGTGAAATGTGTAAAAAGGTATAAGCTGAAGAAATGGTTATTCCAAATTATGATGATAATTAAGTTGATGAACTATTCAATAAATATAATAAAACGGTTGACAAATTCACTAAAGGGTATCCATATGAAACATTTCATTTTATCATTTTTATTTATTCTTGTGGCAACACAGGCTTTTACCCAGAAAGAAAACGAAAGACTTGATTCAATAATGTCTTCCATTTATACTAACGATCACCCTGGGGCAGCAATAGCGATCGTAAAAAATGGGGAAGTTGTTTTTAAAAAGGGATATGGTATTGCTAATTTAGATTCAAAAAAACCTATTACGTCATCAACAAATTTTAATATCTGCTCTATGACGAAACAATTCACCGCTTACGGCATTTTAAAACTAGCAAATGAGAAAAAGTTATCTTTGGACGACAAAATAGATAAATATTTCCCTGATTTTAATACAAAAGTAGCAGGCTTGGTTACGATTCGCCACCTGTTGACGCATAGTTCAGGAATAGTTGATCACTATGATTATGTTGATAAAACATTATTCAAAGAATTTTGGGATAAGGATGTTTTAAATGCAATAAAGACAGTCGACTCTGTTTATTTTCCAATAGGATCTCGATATCGATATAGCAATACTGCTTTTTGTTTACTTTCCCTGATTATTGAACATGTCTCTGGATATTCTTTCCCTGAATTTATTCAAGAATATATTTTTAAACCTTTGAAAATGAATAATAGTGATGTAATAAAACCCGATTTTAAAATTTCAGAACGTGCGTTTGGTTATGAATTTGAAAATGATAGTTTTAAAATTTCGGATGCCAGGGAAAGCTTATTTTTTTCAACCAGGGGAGATGGGGGAATTTATACTTCCATTGATGATTACCTAAAATGGATAATGGCTATTCAAAATGGGGAAATATTAAATTCAGGTATAATAAAAGAGGCTCAATCCGCGCAGTTTACAATTGATAAAACCAAGAATCTTTCTTATGGATATGGCTGGTTTGTTGCAGGTTCCGATGATAATAAAATTGTGTATCACCCTGGTTCAAATGGTGGATTTCGAACAATTATTGTTATGATACCTTCAAAAAAGTATTCAGTTGTTATTTTTTCAAACCGTACAGGTATTGATTTAGAAGATCTTGTTCATGAAATAAATAAAATTTTTAAAATTGACGATAATACCTATGTTAAGTTGGAATCGCTTATTTCATAATTATTAACTGGATATGATCCTTAGATTGATGTTTATGCCTTGACAAGACAAAAATAAAAACGCTCCGCTAACGGATGGTATGTTTAATTAGCTTCGCCGTGCTCGTCATCCCGTAAAGCGGGATTCCTCGGTTGCCTTCGTCAGCCCTGACACTCCTTGAATATGATAATTCACTGTTTTGTTTTTTGAAATTTACAAAACCGGCTCATGAGTATCACCTATAAGTTTTTCTACCCAGCTCAAGCCTGATTTTTCTCAATTTATTAGGCCTTTAAATAGGCAACGAAACCTAACGGTTTCGAGAAATATTAAACCTATGATTTGAATCTTTGTTATCCTATCGTACTTTAAAAATAATAAATGGTAAAAACGGTTGGATATATAATATTACTGATTTCATGTCTTTCGTTTTTAATGATATTAATTATCCCATGGCTTGGTTTCTCGAAAATACAGATTGCAGGAATGACAACTGGGTTGATAATTGCTGGGGAGATATTGTTTTATCTAAGCTTATTTATCTTAGGAAGGAGTTTTTATTACAAGATAAAAAGTAAACTGAAATTTTGGAAAACAAAGACCAATGACCCTAATCTTCCTCGAGGTAACGATTTAAAATAATTTCACTGTACATAAATTTTGAGTGCAATTGTCTATCTTATAGACCAAAAAAAAATTATGCTCTACCAAATTTAAAATAGCTACGAAAACCTAATATGGACGGTTCAGTTAACCTACCTGCCGACTGACTGCCGGTAGGCAGAGCAGGCTCCCGGCAACTCAACCAAACCGCCGTTTTGGGTAACTGCACCATGATACTGAGTTCAATCCACATGCTAACAAGTAACGAGCAATACGATATTTTCTAACCATATCTAATATTCAGATTATTTGTTGATTAATTTAATTATATTTTAAGCTAAGCAGAAACTTACAGACAAATTGCAGATGAAAAGGTATTACATAATAATGTATCTTTCTTCTATCTTGACTTTAAGCTATGGTCAAGAAAGCTATATTCCCTGGAAGATGTGTTCCCCGGAAGAACAAGGAATGAATTCNNTAAACAGGATAGCATCAATATCCATAGCTTATTAGTTATCAGAAATAATCAAATAGTGCTGGATGCCTATTTTTATCCTTTCCAGAAGAATTATGTTCACGATTTGGCTTCAGTAACCAAAAGCGTAACCTCTTTATTAATCGGTATAGCGATTGATAAAGGATACATAGAGAATGAAGATCAACGAGTGTTGAAATATTTCCCTGAATATACAATACAAAGCGAAACCCTGAAAACTTTAAGGATCAGAGATTTGCTGAATATGGCTTCGGGTTTACAATGCAGCTGGAATGATGGAGAAAAGGAATTAATGCAAATGAGAAATAGTGACGATTGGGTTAAATTCATGTTCAGTCTTCCTTTTGAAACAATACCCGGGAAAAAGTTTTCTTATTGCAGTGGCAATTTTTATTTACTTGCAGAAATCCTTCAAAGAGCTACAAAAATGACTTGCCTTGATTTTGCAAGAAAATTCCTATTTAAGCCTATGGAATTTGGTGAAACGTATTGGCTTAAAAATAAAAAAGGGGTAAATCATGGATGGGGTGATTTGTATATTACAACTTATGATATGGCAAAGATTGGGTGCTTAATATTAGATAGCGGAAAATGGAATGACAAACAGGTCATTTCAAAAGAATGGATTGAAAAAATAGTGCCCCTTTATAAAATACAAAAGACAGAATCTTATGGCTATGGCTGGTGGCTGGATAGTGAAAATCCTGATGAAATTCAGGCTGTCGGAAGAGGTGGTCAAAGATTGTTTATTTTCAGAGAAAGAAATATGGTAATTGCAACAAATGGGGGCGGTTTTGAAGCAGGGGATATTGATAACCTTGTGCTTGAATCGATTAAGTCGTATAGCAAAAATAGGGATTACCATACCCGATTAGATAGTACAGTTAAGACCCTTCAAATTCCAGAAGTAGTTCGTACTGATATTATTAAAGATAACTTCCCATTAAGTATTTTGAATAAAGATTTTCAATTTAAAAGAAATGATTTGAAGCTAAACATAGTTCGGTTTGAACGAAGAAATAAAAATTATTATATCATCCTTGATTTTGCCGATGGTTCTAAGAAAGAACATCCTATGGGAATGAGTGATCAATATATAATTTCAAATGAACGTGCATTTGGGTTACCTATAGCTCTCAAGTGCTCTTGGGAGAGTAATAAATTAATAATATATTACAATGAGCTATGCAAAATAAATCTATACAAGTTCACATTTACTTTTACTGAAAATGATGTTGATTTTGAATATCAGGATAAAACAAATGATTTAAATTTAATTCTAAAGGGGAGTTTTAAAAAATAACGCAGCCTAACCAAACCGCCAGGTCGTTATAAGCCATTGGTAACGAGAGCTGCTTAATACAAATTAAGTTTTTGCTTTTGACAATAAATAACGGAATATTGTCATTGCGGACATCAATTACACTTATAACTTTGGGCTTATTAAATAATTATACTTCGTAATAAATTTTTAATAGACTGTATTATGATTAAAGTTGCTATTAACGGGTTTGGGCGAATAGGACGTTTGGCCTTCCGTGAGATAATGAAAAGTAAGAAATTGGAAGTGGTTGCTATTAACGATCTAAGTGCATCATCAATGCTCGCCTATCTGCTTAAATATGATTCCATTCAGGGTACTTTCAAAACTATTGTAAACCACACAGAAAATTCACTCGTTGTGGATAATAAGTCTATTGCTGTATATGCAGAACGGACTCCCCAGAACCTGCCCTGGTCAAAACATCAGATTGACCTGGTATTGGAATGTACCGGTATTTTCGAATCGAAAGAAAAAGCTTCTGCTCATTTTGGTGCCGGTGCAAAGAAAGTGATTATCTCAGCACCATCGGACAAGGATGTGAAAACAATAGTTTATAATGTAAATCATAATATCCTGCAAAACAACGACGTGCTGATCAGTTGCGCTTCATGTACCACCAACTGCCTGGCTCCAATGGCAAAAGTACTTAACGACAACTTTGAAATTATTATAGGACAAATGACAACCATCCATGCTTATACCAACTCTCAGCCATTGATGGACACGCCCGACCCAAAAGTGAATTATCGTAAATCACGGGCAGCTGCCAATAATATTGTTCCATATACTACCGGAGCAGCTAAAGCAATAGGCTTGGTAATTCCTGAGTTAAATGGTAAACTCGATGGTTCTTCTCAACGAGTACCTGTTCATTCGGGTTCGGTTGTAGAGCTATTTACAATTCTGAAGAAGAAGGTTAGTGCAGAAGAAATAAATAAAACTATGAAAACGGCTGCAAATGAGTCTTATGGCTATACTGAAGATCCGATTGTCTCAAGCGATGTTATTGGGATTAGCTTTGGTGCGCTTTTCGATGCAACGCAAACCAAAGTGATTACTGCTGATGAAAAGCAATTGATAAAAACAGTAGCCTGGTACGATAATGAAATGTCGTTTGTATCTCAAATGATACGCGCCGCTGAACATTTTGTTGCATTATAAAATCCAGCTATTAAAGAAAAGGCCGATATTGTTGTTTTTCTTTTTAAACAAAAGCCGTTCCAAAGCTTCTCAGGTAATCACTGGGAGTAGTTTTCATGTATTGCTAAAATAACCTTCGCAAAGCATATATGTTTCCAACTCCACGCTCGTTTGAAATTTCATCCAACGTAAATTTGGTTTCCTCAAGTCTCCGGCGTGCAGTTTCTAAACGAAGTTTCTCAATGACAAATTTGGTATGACGAGTAACAACTGACACTTTATCCGGACATGCAAAAATCCAACACTTGGCTTATATATCATTTATCTGATGTATAATAATAATTTATTGATTTTATTCATACCTTCATCAACTAAAATAGATAAGTACTAAGAACTAAAATCATGGACATTCATATGAATTATCTGGCTGTATTGGTTGCAGCACTTGCAAATTACCTTATCGCAACTATTTGGTATGCAGCAATCTTTGGTAAAGTGTGGAAGAAGCTTACAGGCATAACTGACATGAAGCCCGCACCATTAAATATTGTACTGGTTCTCATCGGTTCGTTTGTTCTCAGTTTTGTGCTGTACCACTCGATAGTCTTTGGTAACGCTTACTTCAAAATAAGTGGCATAGGTGGAGGACTAATGGGTGGTTTTTTTGGCTGGTTAGGATACATAGCACCAGTAACTTTAAGCACTAAACTCTATGAGAAAAAACCGTGGGGACTTTGGCTGCTTGATAATGCATTTTGGCTGATCTCTCTTCTAATCATGGGTATAATCCTATCCTTATGGATGTAATCCGTCGAGTATAAACAAAGTTATTTAACAAAAACAACTCCTGCTCATTTATCAGGATTCGTTATCTAGCTAACTCTATTTTGACGAGACATTGTCAATAGCGTTGCCGGCCGACCCCAACGCCTACAGCAACTAAACCACCTCGCCGTCAGCACAAATTAATGCAGCGACTTTGAATCCCCGCGAGCGTATTCTTCGTTGCTTGCTGCGGAGTCAGCGAGCATTAAGAATTTACATTAGGGGATCGAAGATTCTTCNNTTGCTGCGAAGAGCTTCAATTGGGCACATGCCGTAACTTATTAAAATTCAACATAATTTGAAGCATTTATTACATTATCTGGACTATGCCTTCGCTCAATTATTTAAAGACAATTTTACAATAACCTGACTATTTTCTAACCTTGACAAATTTCGTTCCCGGCCAATTTTTGACAATGATCGCAAACAAAAGTACCTGTGCTAATGTCATTTACATATTTTCTATTAAAAAGGGGAATTTAATTCTAATTTAGCGGCTAATTTTGATCGTATACATGGCAATAATATTGACAATTTTATTAGGTACCTTATGAAAAGAATTTTATCAATTATATTAACGCTAAGTTTTTCGTTAACTTTATTTTCACAGGAGACAACTGGAGAAAAGATAGATCAATTAATAAAGTGTTACACAGCAACTGGAAGATTTAATGGTTCAGCACTTGTTGCCTCACACGATCAGATATTGTTAGAAAAAGGCTATGGTTATAAGAATTTCAGGGACAGTACATTGAATGACTCAAGTACTGTTTTTCAAATTGCATCAGTCACTAAACAATTTACATCAACAGTAATTTTAAAACTTGTTGAATTAAAAAAACTTGCATTAACAGATAAATTGAGCAAGTATTATCCCGATTTTCCAAAAGGAGACAATATCACCATTGAAAATTTATTAACTCATACTTCCGGAATTATTGATTGGACTAATTCAATAAATTTTTCTCCAACAAACCAACAAACCCTGCTTGGATTTCTTAAGACCAAAGCCCTTGATTTTCCACCTGGGACAAGTTGGCGTTACAGTAATTCAAATTATTCGCTATTAGGTTATATTATTCAAAAAGTAACTGGAATGTCTTATGAAAATGCAGTAAGAAAATACATCTTCATTCCATTACAAATGACACATAGCGGCTTTGACTTTAAGAATTTACTATGTAAAGAAAAAGCTACCGGTTATTCTACTTTCTACGATAGTTCTAAGATAGAAGGAACACTATATGATTCAGTTGGCCCTTATGCGGCTGGTGAGATTTATTCTACAATAGGTGATTTGTATAAATGGCATAAAGGTCTTCAATCTTATAAAATTATTAGCAGAGCTTCGCTGGAAAGAGCATATACTCCATTAAAAAATCACTATGGATATGGCTGGATAATTGATTCACTTTTTAGCAGAAGAATAACTTCACATAGTGGTGACATTTCCGGGTTTAGCAGCAATCTTGCCAGAATTACTGAAGACAACCTGTTTATTATATTGCTAAATAACAAAGAAGGTAGTGGTCTGGAAGCAATTACCAAAAATATTTTTGCCATTTTATATGATAAACCTTATAGCATACCCGTAAAAAGACATCCGGTTAAACTGGGTGAAGAAACCCTGAAAAAATATATTGGAACCTATGAGGTAATGTCTCCGCATGGGCCATTGCAGGGCGAAGTAACATTTGAAAAGGGGAAGCTTATGCTACAGGCCAGGGGGGGACCAAAATTAGAATTAACAGCAGAGAAAGAAAATTATTTCTATGATTTGTTTGAAGATAATGAAGGCGACGTGATATTTGTGACTGGTACTAATGGAAAGATTGCCAATATTGTTCTTTCTCAAGATGGGGAATCATTATCCGGCAAAAAAATCAGATAGAAAATAGTCAATGGCCAGTGAGAATATAAACTATAAATAAAGCGATTATTTGTCGGCAGATTATTAAAATGTTTGTGTTAACTCGGAAGGTGCCTTAGTTAATTACCTCGGTTGCCTTCGGACTTCGGCCGACTCTGCCACTCGGACGGGGAAGATTCACGGTAACCTCGCCTTCAGCGAGAACAGGCTCACTAAACCGCCTGGCCGTTAGGTAAAATTCATACAATGAGACAACTATAGAGCAAAATCAAGAACAAGTTTAGGAGTCGAACTTTGAATCCCCGCGAGCGCANNGAGTCAGCGAGCATTAAGAATTTACATTAGGGGATCGAAGATTCTTCGTAGCTTGCTGCGAAGAGCTTCAATCATTTGACTTCAAAAACATCTAGTGTACTCTACTCATTGTTATCTTTTTCTAATACTCAAGACCTTCCATATATAACAAACATCAGTATATTTGACTTCTGATAATTTTGGATTATACCAGCATGAATTATTTAGTAAAAGAACTCCGATCTCATTCAGGCAGGACCATTGCAAGCATCAGCGGTTATATCATTGCAACTCTTTTCATCCTCCTTATGCTTTCTGTAACCGGGACAAATCAGGAAAGTTCAACCAGAATTCTTAAAGGAACCGGAACACATTTTATAGTTTATATTCCAAGTAATATCTCCTGTTGCGTAAGCTGTGATTCTGAGAGTTCCAACGGTTCCCTTTTTGCAGAAGGTGTAAATACAATAATGCTTACAAAAGATGTTATGGATTCCATAAAAAAGATTAAGGGAGTAAAGGAGGTTGCTCCTTATCTGCTGTACAAAATTTACGAACCAAAATATTACGGGGATATTTCCCTCGGAGGCGTTGAAATGAACAGCATTGCGACAAAAAACAATGTTTGTGCAGCTACTAATCTTATTTCCGGCAAATTCCTTTCTGAAAACCCCGATGAAGTAGTTGCTGAAGAATCATTCGCTTTGGCACACAATCTTGCAGTTGGCGATACCTTAAAAACATACGGTGGAAAACTGATACTGGCAGGGATAGTCAATTCAGGAATTAAGCCTGGGAAAGCCGATCTTTATGCACCAATAGATAATGTCAGAAGAATCCTCAGAGATAAATTAAAATGCATTTCTCCGGGATTTGATATGAATATTGTTCTCGTGGAAGTTGAGGATGCACGAATTCAGAACCAGGTACTCCTTCAACTGAAGGAAAGAATGAAATACTTATCGGTTTCGAGTTACAACTGTTATCAGCCTGCCACTGATGTAATGAAAATCATGGAGAATACTTCTGCTTTGTTTTCAATTCTGATTTTTATCTTTCTTATTATTTTTTCTGCAAAAACTCAGCTAACTTCACTAATGGAAAGGTTCAGGGAAATTGGAATCCTGAAATCTTTGGGATGGTCAAACTCTAAGCTGAGCCATCAAATCTTATTGATATCCATCTTTCAGGCACTGGTTGGAGCTTCAATTGGAGTATTATTTGGCTTTTTAATAATACTGCTGATAGATAGCTATCATATCAAACTTTTTAATCTAATAGAATTCCAATTTAAATATTCCAGTATATCTGCTTTACTTATTCTATCTTTAATTGGAGGATTAATTGCCGCTATATTTCCGATCGTTAAACTATACCACACCAGGGCGGGCGAAATGATCAATAATTTCATGTAATACATTTCAGAAAGAAGATGAGCCAATATCAAATAGAATGCGTCTCATTAAGCAAACATTTTGTCAGTAAAAATCAGACAGTCATTGCGTTGGATGATGTCAGCATATGCCTCAATCAAAACGATACAGTGATGATTAAAGGTCGTTCGGGAGCTGGGAAATCAACTTTATTGAATCTGATGAGCGGGTTAATCAGACCAACAGTCGGGAAAGTTATTATCGAAAGTAGTTGCATCAACGAACTATCAGATGATTCTTTAAGCAAGTTATTATCTGCCAAAATCGGGATAATATTTCAGAGTTTCAACCTATTACCAACTTATACCGTCTATGAGAACATCGAGATTGCACTTGTTCCAAAAGGGTTAAGTAAATATGAAATGAAAGAAAATATCATGTCTCTTCTTGATCAGTTTAATTTGAAAAACAAAGCTCAGTTGCTCCCATCGGAATTAAGTGTTGGTCAACAACAAAAAGTTGCAATAATAAGAACGTTGGCTAAACAACCCTCTATAATATTTGCTGATGAACCAACCGGATCTGTGGACAATCAGACAGCTGAAGAAATATTAGAATATCTCACAAATCTAAAAAAAGAGAGACAAGTAACACTGGTTTTGGCTACCCATGGAAATATCCCGGACAAATTTGCTGACAAAATTTTTATTCTTAATAACGGGAAATTGGCAAATTGAGACAAATAAAAAAACGTTGTCTAACTTCGGTGAGCTCGACCCGCAAGGCGGGACTCGGTTGGCTTCGCCGAGCTTGTCGACCACTGCGCGGTTTCCTCGGACTTCGGCCGACTACGCCAGCTGTGTGGATGTCATGGTTTTTGCAGAGCCACCTAGACAACTTTATCGATATATAATTACAAAACAACTCTAATCGATTTTATGTCAATGTAAAATAATTTTACTCCCGTTGTAAAACATCTTTACAAGAGATTATTCCTTCTCTTCTATAACTTTCTGATAAACTGACCTTTCGAGTAGTGGCATCTTTTTTGAATATTATTGTCTTGTCATTGACTATTACCAACGGATTACCTCTCAACCTGGATAATTATGTTAAAATATAACCTGGTAACTTCAATCCGCTATATTAAAAGGAATCTGAGTTTTTCATTAATTAATATCTCAGGTTTATCAATAGGACTGACACTGGTAATTATCTTATTGGCGTGGTTGCAATTTGAATTCAGCTTCGATAAATTTCACAAAAATGCAGACAGAATATTCAGAGTTGTAGTAGAATTTGAAAGAGAGAAATCTTCGGACAATTTTGCTGATACCCCGGCTCCACTCGGTGAAGCTTTGAAGAAGGATATTCCTGAAGTGGTCGATTATGTCAGATTCGGATATTTGGGCAGAGTGCTTGTCAGCTACGAAAATGAACAATTCTGGGAAGCGATTGATTTGGCTGATCCTTCTATTTTTAAGATTTTCTCTTTTAAGCTTTTGTCAGGTGATCCTGAAACAGCTCTTAGCAATCCGGGATCTATTATTTTAAGTGAAACTAAAGCCAGAAAGTATTTTGGAAGCAGAAATCCTTTAGGTCAGACATTGCTCCTAGGTGATAATAAGACTCCCTATATCATAACAGGTGTAATGAAAGATATTCCGGCTAATTCTCAACGTCAGTTTGATTTTTTAAGCTCCTTCTCAGAAGATAAAAATAACCAATCCTGGGGAATGTGGAATTATCCAACTTATATTTTGGCACAGAATGAGGATTCTTACAGGTCCATAAGCGAAAAACTTCCGGGAGTTGTAAAAAAAATTCCGGGCGAAGACAAATTTCAGCTTCATCTTCAACCTTTGCTCAGTATCCATTTGCATTCAAGACTGCGTGAGGATTTACCTACCAACACGAACATTAAAACTGTTTATATTATCAGTTCAATTCTCATCTTGGTTCTGATTATAGCTTGTATTAATTATATGAACCTGGCAACCGCCCGATATACAAAAAGGGGAAAAGAAGCAGGCTTAAGAAAGGTCACCGGAGCAACAAGCTCAAATCTAATCGGTCAATTTCTTTGTGAATCACTCGCCATAACCTTTTCTGCATTTATAATTGCTTTATTCCTCTGTTACTTATTAATGCCGGTATTTATTTATCTAACTGGTGTTCCGATTGACATAGAATCACTTTTCAATTTTAAATCCTTTTTGAAATTTATACTTCTAATAATACTAATAACAACTATTGCAGGTAGTTATCCGGCAATTATGCTCTCATCAGTAAATCCGGTCTCTGCCCTTAGTGATGACTTTAAATTAGCAAGAGTAATTTCAGTTAAGTTTTTCAGGAAAGGTCTTGTCATTTTTCAGTTCTTTATCTCAATCACGCTGATTGCTTGTTCTTTTGTTATTAAATCCCAAATGGCTTTCATTAAGAACAAAAACCTTGGATTAAATTCCGACCAGGTTGTTGTGGTTCCGATATATCAGGCTCAGGTTAAACCCAAATATGAACTTTTTAAAAAAGAAATATTAACTTATCCGACTATTTTAAATGCTTCCGCAGTTGCCTATTACCCGGGAACCCGAGGCTTTTATCAAAACACCTGGTGGGAGGGGCTTGCGGAAGGTGACGATTCAAATTATATGGACTGGCTATCTGTAGATCAGGATTTTATAAGCACTCTAAAAATAGAACTGTTAAAAGGGGAGTTCTTTCCCGAAAACATCTCGAATAAGGGTCCAATAGTATATGTGTTAAACGAATTGGCTGTAAAAAAAATTGGATGGGATGATCCCATCGGAAAGCGATTTGATATAATAGGTAAAGGAGCAGTAGTAGGTGTTATTAAAGATTTTAATTTTAAATCATTACACAACGAACTCAAGCCGTTGGCACTTACTTACTATCCTGAACAATTTGATAATTTAATGATTAAAATATCTACCGAGAATATTCCTAATACCCTTGATTTTTTGAAGAAAAAGTGGGAAAGTCTTTTTCCCCAATATCCATTCGAGTTCACATTTCTTAATGATGATTTTCAGAGAATGTACAAAAAAGAGACTACAACATCATTAATTATAACTTACATTTCTTTAATGGCTCTTTTTGTTTCATGTATTGGATTATTCGGTCTCGTTTTATTCACTATTGACAGCCGGATTAAAGAGATAGGTATAAGAAAAGTTGCCGGTTCAACTACAGGTAGAATAGTTATAATGCTTAACCTGGAGTTTATTAAATGGATATTATTATCCTTCGTAATTTCTTGCCCCGTAACAGTTCTTTTTATGCAGAAATGGCTTGAAAATTTTGCCTATAGGGTGAATCTAAGTTGGTGGATATTCGTATTTGCTGGTTTAATTACAATTATTATATCATTATTAACCGTCAGCTGGCACACCTGGAAAACTGCAACAAAGAATCCGGTGGACTGCCTCAGGCACGAATAGTAACTATAAAAGAAAAGGATTGATAAATTACTTATTGATTACAATTGACAATAAAATTTACCAGTTAAATATTTAAATCATGAAAACAACGCAGACATATGACAACTTTCCTATTTGGATAGTAATGCTATCAAACCTGGTCTCAATTTTAATTTACAGTTCTGGATTTTTTATAACCCTCCGGTTAGGATGGATTGCTGCAATTTTATATTTGGTTTTTATTCTGGCTTTTGAGTACAAGTTGATAAGTAAACATTGTGTAAACTGTTATTACTGGGGTATGACCTGTGGATTTGGTAAAGGCAGACTTAGCGCCTTATTTTTTAAAAGAGGCGATCCGGCAAAATTCTGCAATAATGAAATGTCCTGGAAAGATATGATTCCTGATTTATTAATTTCTCTTGTACCATTCATAATTGGCATTATATTAATGATTATTAAATTTGACTTCACCCTGTTGTTTGCAGCAATCATATTAATAGTATTAACAACAATGGGAAATGGATTTATTCGAGGTAATTTAACTTGCAGATATTGTAAACAAAGGGAATTAAGTTGTCCGGCGGAGAAGTTATTTAATAAAGACTAATGATAATAAAACACTGAAGCGTGCCTGGTTAATGAAAGAAATATGTTTTTTCATTAACAAATGGAATGCTGCTCAAATGTGATTCAAATAACTACACATTATAAGGATGGTATAGGTAATTGCCTTCCTTGAGCTCGTCCTTAAAGGCTAGACTCTAATCACTGTGACAAGCTCGCAGACCACTGTACGGTTTCCCCGGTTGACTTCAGCCTTTTGAAGAGCAGACTCCCGACATCTAACTATAAATCTAAAAGAATCAAATGTCTATAAATTGATAATTGTTTTTAATCTTATTTAAATTTTAAAATCATGAGAAAACTAATCCTGCTATTTTCAGTAGCATTCTCATTAAATGCTTTTTCGCAAATTGAAAAACCTGTAACCAAAGGAAATATGATTCTTGTTGGAGGAGGAACAATTGTATCTAATAAAGTTCAGTCTACCTATGGTACAAATACTTCAAAAACTTCCGTCTTCACTATTTCATTAAATCCAGGTTTCGGTTATTTTATAATTGATAATTTAGCAATTGGTCTAAATACAAGTATATCATATTATAAACAAAATTCTACTAAATATTATGGTTTAGGAGCTGGACCAACCATTAGATATTATTTCAACAATGGATTTTTTATAAAAGCGGAAACAAGTTTTTCTTTTTTACATGGCTTAGATACCAATTCATCAAGACAAAAAAGTTATTCTTTAGCCCCAGGAGTGGGATATGCATTCTTTATAAACCAAAAAGTTGCTTTTGAACCGTGCCTGAGTTATATTTATATTCATGATAATTATAACAGTGATTTTATTGACAGGGTAAATAATATAGCATTTGAGTTAAATTTCAGTATTTTCTTATAATTCAATTGAGGTCTTATTCATTTCTTGTAGGATTGGATTCTGTATTAATCCTTGATATGAAAATAAATGAAAACATAATCCGGCAATACGGACTGTCTGAGTCTGATTGGAACCTTACAATGAGAAGTTTTGTTCCTGAAAATTTAATTGCCAATGGGAGTTTCTTAAAACAGGGAATCATATCAAGCAAAAATGACTTTGTAAAACCGGAAATCCAACATTTAGATAATGCAGGTTTTTAACTTCGCTTATTTTCAAGAACTGTTAACCAATCGATGTTTGATAAAGAATACGAGATGGTTCAGGGCGATGTTTTTAATCTGAACGATTTGGAAAAAGCTATGATTGGGTGTGATGCGGTTCATATATCGATTTCGAATGTAAATGAAGGTTTGGCAACTAAATCCGCCGGCCGTAAGTGACAAGCTTCAGCAAAGTTCAATGCTAATGAACTCAGAGAATAATAATTTATGAAATCCAATGGCCAAAGAAAAAACAAATACTTAACATGAAACAGTCAACTTAATAACTTGTAACAAACAAAAACAAAATAATTAACTTTAAACCGGGGATGTTAAATCTGAATGTGTAACACTACTCCTGGAGAAGACATTGATTGAAACGGAAAAGATAAAATAAATAAATAACATTCACTACCTAGTGGGAAACAAAAAGTCGGGACTCACGATTACATAGAAACGGGAACAAAAAGGAAAATGTGGTAATAAAAATAGAACAGAATAGCACAATCATATCTGGAAGTAATCGATAAATAAAAAGCGAGAATTATGAATGCTAATAAAAATACCAATGGACCAACTCAACAAAAGCCGCTTCGGTTATGGGCAGGTGTTGTCATTGTAGTACTACAGTGGCTCATCAGATTTGTCATCCCAGCTTTTGTACCCGGTGCTATTGCAATCGGCGTGTTTGGTGGACTTTTTGGCGGGTTAGCCATCGTTGTCTGGTGGACCTTCTTTAGCAGGGCCTCGCGATTCGAGCGCTGGGTCGCTCCAGTTCTGATGATAGCGGCCCTTGCAGCTTCATCGCAAATCATCGATAAATCCATTGGAACATCTATGATGGGAATGATGTTTATTATTTATTCAATACCGGTACTAAGCCTTGCATTTGTTACATGGGCAATGGGCAGTCGTCACCTCTCCGACAGACCCAGACATACAACCATGGTCGCTACAATCTTGATAGCGTCAGGATTCTGGGCATTCCTGCGTTCAGACGGTATGGATGGAGAGGCGCATCATTTTTTTGCATGGAGATGGGCAAAGACATCGGAGGATCGATTACTGGCCCAATCAAACGAGAAGCTATTAAATAGTCCATTGAATTCAGTAGTAATGGCATCAGAAGCCGAATGGCCAGGTTTTCGGGGACCTTTTCGGGATGGCATTATTCACGGTGTCAGGATCAGGACCGATTGGTCTGATTCACCACCGGTTGAGATGTGGCACCGATCTGTTGGACCGGGCTGCTCGTCGTTTGCGATCCACGGGGCTTTATTATACACTCAGGAACAGCGAGGGGAATTCGAGATGGTCACCTGCTATAACCTGAATAACGGCGAACCGGTGTGGATACATAACGACACAGCCCGTTTCTGGGACTCACATGCAGGTGCGGGTCCTCGTTCGACACCTTCCATCAGCAACGGTCGCGTATACACATTAGGTGCGACAGGTATCCTGAACGTGCTTGATGCTCGTGATGGCACTGTTATTTGGTCTCGTAATGCAGCGAAAGATACTGAGGTGAAGATACCAGGTTGGGGATATGCGAGTTCCCCTTTAGTGGTTGACAGCCTCGTAATAGTTGCTATTGCCGGCAAACTGGTTACTTATGACCTTGTTACCGGCCATCAGCGCTGGTCCGGTCCTGATGGCGGAGAAAGCTACAGCTCTCCACATTTGTTGACAATAGATGGCATAAAACAGGTCTTATTTATGAACCAAAAAAGTGCGACCAGCTATTCACCAACCGATGGTAAGATACTGTGGAAACTCCCCATGACCGGAGTCCCTATTGTTCAACCAGCAATGATTGCTGAAAACGATATCCTCATCAGCGAAGTTAGCGAAACTGGCGGAATGGGGATGCAGAGGATAGCGGTTAAAAATGGATCAAGCGGATGGACCACCAAAGAACGCTGGTCATCAGACAAGTTAAGACCCTACTTTAATGACTTTGTCGTTCACAAAGGTCATGTTTTCGGCTTTGAAGGCCCCAGTCTGGCATGCATAGATATAGAGAAAGGCAATCGCAAATGGAGAGGCGGACGATACGGAGGCCAGCTAATCCTTCTGGCTTATCAGGATGTGTTGTTGGTGCTTTCGGAAAAAGGTGATCTGGCATTGGTTATGGCTACCCCTGAACAATTCAAAGAGATTGCGCGGTTCCCCGCAATTAAGGGCAAAACCTGGAACCACCCGGCACTGGCTGGCAATGTTCTGGTAGTTCGAAACAGTCAGGAAATGGCCGCATTCAGATTGCCCCGGCAGAATTAGCTGAGAGGCGAAAGCCGTGAAATTAACCATCATAACTTTAGAATTGCCGAAATTGAAAACTATAAAATTTAAGGCTGAATAATTCAATTCGTCCTTTTATGGTAAAAAGCACACTGAAATACATATTTTTGATTTCTTTTTTAGCTTTGATAATCTCCTGTATAAGAGATAAAGCTAAAACTATCCGGTTTTCTAGCTGGCAGTCAAACCCTTCTGAAAAAAGGCTTACAGATTCTTTGCTTCATTGTTTTGCTAAAAAGTATCCAGAGTATAAAGTGAAGTTCGAACTGATTCCCGGAAATTATTCCGAGAAGATCCAGCTGATGCTTGGAACACATTCAGCTCCACAGGTTTTTTATGTCAAAGACTTCGTAGCTCCTTCTTACCTCAGATATGATGTATTACAGCCACTCAATGAATATATAGACAGAGACACCAGTTTCGATAAAAATGATTTCTATCCGCAGTTCTTAAATGCTTTCACAAAAAATGGGAAAATTTATGGTATACCAAAAGATTTTGGTTGTTATGTCTTGTTCTATAACATTGATATGTTCAAAGCTGCAGGTCTCAGCGAGCCACCAAAAGACTGGACAGAACTCGAAGAATTTTCTAAAAAATTAACCAAAGATATAAATGGTGACGGAAAAACTGACCAATATGGAATTGTAGTGGAGCCTTCAATCGATAAGCTGATGCCATTTGTATTTCAGAATATGGGCAGTTTCCAGGATAAAGACGCGAACCTCACTCTAAATACACCTGAATTTCAGGGAGCTTTAGAATATTATTATGGATTGTACAGTAAAAAAATTGCCACAATTCCGACTGACGTAAGTATGAATAATATTGAAGAGGTTTTTGGAAGGAAACGTGCTGCTATGGTGATATCCGGCGGATGGTTTGTGCCACAGCTTAAAGATCAGTACAAAGATGTGAATTATAAAGTCGCTTTTTTGCCAAAAGGGAAACAAATGGCGACAATTGCTTTTACTGTTTCATACAGTTCACCAAAAGAAAATCCGCTTAAAGAAGAATCATGGAAGTTATTGAGTTACCTCACAGGAAAAGAGGGGATGACAGTATGGACGAGTACCGGTATCGCCATGCCTACCCGCAAAAGTGTTGCTTCCGGGCTTGATTATATCAATCATCCGGAATATAAAATCTTTATGGGAAGTGTAGATTTTGCAAAGGTTTTCCAGGTGGATTATAATGAACGCTGGTTTTCAATAGCACAATCTGCGATGCAGGCAATTTTTTATGAGAGAGCTGATATTCCTCAAAAACTAAAGCAAATGGAAAATGATATCAAATCGTTAAGATTAAAGAAATAATTTTTTTGAATTGTTACCCGGTATTTACATGAATGATGCCATAAGCGTACGAATTAAGATCAATATGAAAAGAAACAGCAGCACCAAAAAAGAGCAACAGTTCTGGGCCTATACTTTCCTGTTTTTCCCTCTGATGTTGCTAACCATATTTGTATTCATCCCAATACTTTTTTCGTTTGTAATCAGTTTTTTCGACTGGGAACTGATGGCATCGCATCAGAAGTTTGCTGGTCTGAACAATTACATTGAGATTTTTGGAGATAAGATCTTCTATAAAGCTCTTGTTAACACTGTCTTTTATACAATAGGGGTTGTTCCGATACAGACACTTCTGGCTCTTTTCCTAGCATTCGTGATGAACCAGAAAATACGGGGAAGGGCATTTTTCAGGACAGCTTTTTATATACCGGCAGTTACTTCATCAGTTGTCACTTCAATTATTTTCGTGGCTATATATTCGAAAGAGGGCCTTCTTAATTCTCTCCTTGGCAACTTAGGTATACAGCCTAATGACTGGCTCACCAATCCCAAAACTGTCCTGATTTCCATAATGATGCTGAACATCTGGACCACATCCGGTTACTTTATGGTTTCTTTTCTGGCTGGATTACAAAACATTCCCGCTTCCTTGTACGAAGCAGCCAGACTTGAAGGCGCCACGCAAAGCCAGCAATTCTGGCATATAACAGTGCCCATGGTGCGGCCGGTAACATATTTTGTGGTTGTAATGAGCCTTATAGGTTGCTTTCAGGTATTTGACCAGGTGTTTGTAATGAGCGAGGGCGGACCGAATAATGCATCTACCACTATGGCTTATTACGTCTACCAGAACGGTTTCAAATATTTCAGACTGGGATATGGCGCTGCAGCTGCAATTTTGCTTGCAGGAATAATAATGATAGTCACTGTGATCCAGAAAAAATATTTCCCGCCATATCCATATTAGTAAAAGATCCTGATCATGAAGAGACAGTTAAGTAGCCATTTTCAGGATATTTCAGGCGTATCCAACATGGACAAAAAATGAGAACAATAAAAATACAGAAGATCTTATTTTACATAGTCCTCATCGTGGGAACAATAGTCTTCCTTGGACCTTTTATATTCTCCGTTGTTGTTTCATTTTCAGACAACAAGAACCTGATCAATGAACCAGGACAGATTGTCCGTTCAGGCTGGACACTGAAGAATTATGCATACATATGGAAAGATCTTCCATTTTCAAAATGGCTTTTTAACAGTGTGATTATCACTTTTTTTCAGACTGTTGCCAATGTATTTTTTTCAGCACTTGCCGGATTTGCCTTTGCCAAACTGGAATTCAGGGGCAAGAATCTGATATTTGGATCAATGATGGCCAGCCTGATGATCCCGGGTATAATTCTGATTATTCCCAAATTCATGCTCATTAACGGATTGAGAATGATCAACTCTTATCCTGGCCTCATCCTTCCGGGAATGGTCACAGTGGTCAATATTTTCCTCATGAAGCAATTCTTTGAAACAATGCCAAAAGATCTGGAAAAAGCTGCATTAATAGATGGCTGTAATTATTTCCAGATGTTCTGGAAAGTATTTATACCAAACTCAAAACCTGCAATTGCTGCTGTAGCTATTTATACCTTCCAGAGTTCGTGGAATGAATTCCTCTGGCCTTTAATTGCCACTAACACAGGTGAAATGTTTACGCTGCCTGTTGGTATGGCATCTCTGCGCTATGAATTGATAACCGATTGGCCTGCAATAATGGCAGGGACTTTCCTGATCTCCATTCCCACGCTATTAATTTTTGTCATTTTTCAAAGATACTTTGTCCAGGGGATTGCCTCAACCGGAGGAAAAGAATAATTGAAATAACAAGAAAAGAAATATTTAAAATAACAGAACAATAAAAAGAGATCATGGCTTCCATCGAAATAAAACGGTTACAAAAAACCTATTCCAACAATCATCATGCGATTAAAGGAATAGATATTTCAATACGGGAGGGTGAATTTGTGGTTCTTGTAGGGCCCTCCGGCTGTGGAAAATCAACTCTTTTGCGAATGATTGCGGGACTGGAAGATATTTCGGGTGGCGAACTGTTTTTTAATGATAAACTTATGAATTCTGTTCATCCGAAGGACAGGAATATTGCGATGGTATTTCAGAACTATGCTCTGTACCCGCACATGACAGTTTATGATAATATGGCTTTTGGACTAAAATTGAAAAAAATGCCAAAAGCTGAAATCCATCAACGAGTTACAGATGCCGCAAAAACACTGGGGTTGACAGAATACCTTGCCAGTTTGCCCAAAGAGATGTCAGGAGGGGAAAGACAGAGAGTAGCTATTGGAAGAGCTATTGTGCGACAACCCGAGGTATTCTTGTTTGACGAACCATTATCGAACCTTGATGCCAAATTGCGTGTACAGATGCGCACAGAAATCAAGCGGTTGCACAAGCAACTTAAAAACACCATGGTATATGTTACCCACGACCAGATAGAAGCCATG
>PLML01000126.1 GCA_003141525.1 Bacteroidales bacterium | reverse complement strand
TCACTCACTTCCTACTCGATTTGTCGGGGTTGGAAGCTAAATATTTTTATATTAATGATTATCAATATAATACATTTTAAACGATTTATTCCAGGTTTCAACTTATAATGGAATTCGATCTTTGATATAAAACCCTATTTCATGATAAAAATGTACATGTTTTAATGATATGTCCAGAAATGTTAGAATATTGGATATGCGTAATTGAAAGTTTTTCATTCCTCGGGATCTTCTTCAAAACCAAACATATTGAGTGAATGCTGCTGGACCATCAGGTCGCGTGCTGCTTTTCGTATTATGGCAGCATTTTCCATTTTGAGGTTGTACAACTCAGCTGCCACAGCACCGGCTACTTTTACAGTAAGTTGTGCAGCCTCACATAACATGCAGGCTTTAACATCCATAAGGTACTCATCGTTCTCCGGGATTAGAGCGGTAATTTTACTTACTATATCAAAGATCTCTTTTCCTTTCCGGTAAATAGGAAGTCTTTCCGGCCGTGCGATATCATCCTCTTCATTTGAATTCATTTTTTCTGATTATATTAGACAATACTCTATAGTTCAATAATATATGATGAAGGTTTTCAGGCTTGTGTCAAAAGTCTGCTTTCACTTATCAGAGGCAAAATTTTTTCCCAACTCTAGCTCTTATTAAACATGAACTCCTACTTCAAGGCTAATTTAATAAAAAGGGTTGAGAAATTCTGCATAGTATTAGCCACTTCCGGGTATTCAGACATTAGTTTATTCGAAAATGATTTGTACTACTTTTTGTACTACAGATGAAAATGGCCTCGTAAATCAAATATTTACGAGTCCATTTTGTTTACTCAGTCGGGGTGAGAAAAAACTAACTTCCAATAATTGGCATTGAGCGAACGTATTGATTATCCTTTGTTTGTCTAAGTATAAAATCAGCAATGTCCGCTCTCGAAATTCCTAATTTTATTTTTTTATCACCGAAAGTAACTTTCCCTTGTCCTTTTGGTATACAATTTTTAGGAGCAATAAATCGAACAATTGTCCAATCTAAATCCGAAGATGAAACTACTTTCCCAACTTCTAAGATTTCTTTATAGGCTTTGGGCAAAAGGATTTTTGCCATGATAGTCGGTAACTTCGTTACTAAGGATGGTACATCCTTATGGAATTTGACACTTGCTGTTGCTATCGTGATAAATCTTTTCACCTTTTCACTTTTCATTGCTTTGATGATATTTTTATGCCCCTCAAGTACTGGAAATCCTTCGTAATTTCTCGCAACTGGAGCACCTAAAGTACTGATGACTGTTCAACTCCTGAAATTGTTTTTTTAATATTTTCATAGTCGTGTAATTCTCCTTTAATCACTTCCAAATTTTGATGATTAAAATCTAACTTTGAAGGATTACGAACATACGCTTTTACAACATATCCATCTTCGAGAGCCTTCTTAACAAATAATTTTCCTATCGCTCCACTTGCACCAAAAATCGTGATTTTCACATCCTTAATCATTAAAATCTGTAAAGAGCAACTACAACAGCAAGAATTAAAAGAGTTGTATTAAAGCCAACTTCCTTGTATTCTTTTTTGGGTAGATGATGTACAGATGCTAATACCATAATCACTGCTAACCCAACTGCTGCAATCGGTGAAAGAATTGGATAGATTCCGGTTAACTGAGGAACAACTATCCCAATCGCTCCAAGTAACTCTGAAATTCCAATAAAACGAACTGTTTGTAATGAAAAGTCATTTACCCAGGGAAGACTTTTTACCAATTTGTCTTTGGGTTGAGTTGATTTCATTATCCCTGCCATTAAAAACATTAATGCAAGAATGACTTGAATAATCCATACTGCTATATTCATATTTTTTAATTTTTAATTGACACAAAATTACTTATGTTTTTTAACAAGAAGATCTACTACAATTGTCTCCCCAATTTTATCATGAAGCGTCATCCTGTTAGGATTCCAGAAGGCTTGTATATATCCAAATCCAAACTCAAGTGCAGATGCAAAATAACCCAAACTTCGTTCGATACAATGCCACAATCCGAGATGTTCATGATACAAAGAAAGTACCTTTATCCTAAGAAAATATTTCCCAATGGTTTGTCCCTTACAGAAATAAAACAAGATTGTGAAATAAATGACAGGCAAGAGTCCAAATAAAATTTTCAAAAAGGTAATTAAATATGAATGTGTGTTGTTCATTTCAAGTTCAACATCGAAAATACCATGGACATTTATCTTCGAAATATTCATATTGAATAAACTAAATAGGATTATTATGCAACAATAAATTATTATAAGAACTAACCAGTCAATGAGAAAAGCAACAAATCTTTTCTTGATTGTGGCAAGAATAAATTCATTATCATGATGAAATTCATGTCTTGGATTATAGTTCATAATTATTGATAATTAAGGTTATAAGAATTACCGCTAACTAACTCGTTTATATGTCTATCAAAAGTAACCATAATTGACTAAAGACAGAGTTATTGCATCCCAAAGATGTTGTTTTAAAAACCAAAAAAGTGAAAATTATCGACATAAAAGACTTCACTTCATTTTACCTTATGGCTATATCTAACATGTAGTGAAGATGTAAGAAATTATTGAGAAATATTAAAAATTCATAAGAATTGCACTTTATAAAATAGCAAATAAATCCACCACAAATTCCGCCACTAACAAAAAGACCACTGTAATTTATTGATTTACAATAGTCTTGTGATTTTAAAAGTCGGGGTGAGAAGACTCTGACATTCAACTTTCTCATGTCAACCAACCTCCCAGTATATCATCCTTAGAGCTTATTTTATTGGTGTTTCAAGATTATTTGATAAATTAGCATAAAAAATATCTCAAACACCTTATTCCACCTATTGTTCCGGAAAGTTCATAATTCGTTCATAATTTGACTATTTTTACAAATTCTCTCATACTGCTAATTATGAAAACATATAAAAGATCAAAACTCAAGGTATACAATAATAATGGATATAAGTACATTTATGTCTACTATAAGGAAGACAATCATGTATTAAGAATCAACACTAAGTTTGAATTTGCTAAGAACAAGATGACTTCTGAAAACTTTTACAACACAAAGATGAAAGATCATGAGAAGTTAAATGGGTATATTCAGGAAATACAGTGGGTTGTTGATGAATACATCAATTTAGTCAGTGGCCACAGACCAATAAATCAACAAGAATGCATGCGGTATGTCAAAAAAAATAAGTACAACGCTACGAAAGTTCCGGTGGAAACCATAAACAAGATGACTGGATTATCAGAATATTATGATCAATTCTTTGAGACAAAAAAAACAAATCCTTTTTTAAAACCCATATCATTAAAGAACTACCAATCATTCAAGAACTTCCTAACTGATTTTCAGAAATATGAAAAACAGACCTACTTTTTACTCAATGTTGATAAGAAATTCATTAATCTGATGATAAGTTTCAGCCAGATTGACTTACGGAACTTGAAAGGTTATGTTAGCAAAGGTCATTTGCAACAAAATACACTTAAGAAACGACTGGATGTATTTAAAGAGTTTTTAATTTGGCTGGGAGATGAGAATATAGCAACTTTTAATATCCATAACCTCTTCCCAAAAATAGAAAAGACCAACAAGGAAGTTGTTTATATTACAAAAGATGAGATACAAAAATTAATTGAGACACGACATAAAATAGAAGGTGATTATAATAAACTTGCTTTTGATTCTTTCATATTTAACTGTGAGTGTGGTTTACGATATGAAGATTTGAGCCATTTATCAAAATCTGATTTTATTAAAATCCCTGATGGCTATGTATTAACAAAAGAGTTACATAAACATACAGAGAGGTTTGCAAGTGAAAGTCAGATACCCATTGTTCACCCACTTTTATTGGAAATTATTGAGAATTACAACTTTCATTTTGAATTGAAAATAAATTCCTTTTATAACCGGACTTTGCGTAACCTTTTTAAAAAACACGATTTATTTACAGAACCGCTAACGAATAAAAGAAAATATATTAAAGGAATTGTTGAGGTAGATGATGTGCTGAAGAATGATGTTATAACGTGTCACAGCTGCAGACGAAGTATGATAACAAATGCTTTCTTGGAAGGCTATAATGATGCACAAGTTATGCAAATGAGCGGTCATCGTAATTTGAGAACCTTACAGAAATACACAAATTTTGCTAATGATGAATTGCTAAAGAAGAACTTGGATCAGAAACTTAAAAAATTGAAAAAAAGTAAAAGTCCTCATTCAAAATAGATCTTTATTGCCTTATAGAATTACGAAATACACATAACTACTTCATGAATTCAATCATATGCGCTCCCTTCCCTAGGTCAATGGAATCCTGAAAAACAATATGAGTTCCATTAGTTATATAGCTGTAATCCAGAAATATATACTAAAATAATATTTGGTGCTAGCAAGATACAATCTTTTTAATTTTAACGTGCGACTTTAATATTAAAGTGCGACTTAAATTTTAGTTGCAAGTTTAAAATTAAATTCGCAACTTTGTTTTATGAAAAGAATAGTTTATGACTTTGAAATTGATACTGCACGGAAAAAACGTGTTGATGCCTTATATGGGAAATCAATATTCGAATACAGAATCAATGTAAATGATATTCGAATGCTTCAATCGGCACTTATTTTTCTTAGTGGCATAATAGCTGAGCTACCAAATTACAATGGGATCCTTATATTGGACAAGACCAAAATAAGTGGATTAAGATTGAGAGAAGAATGGGAAAGTTATGCCAGACTCATTCAACCATTCATTTTATCACGATTGAAAATTGTTGTAATATCAAAAGGTGAAACAATTGAAAAATATGGTAAGCTTAGCAAAGAAGAATCTGATGCTATATTGGAAATCACGAAAACAATTAGTCAGAAACAAATAAATAAAAAGCGTAGTAAACCAGATGCTTTTTTTGAAATAGTACGTATTTTAATCATTCACTGGTTTAGAGGAAATGGCCCCACGCAATTGAATAAACTATGTCAACTTTCAGGTTTCTCTTATCCTACAGTTGCATTGTCTTTAGAAAAAATGGAACTCCAGATAAATCGCCATTCCGATAGAAGTGTAGAACTAAAATCTTTCCCACGTGATCTTTGGTTTAAACTATTAGCTTCATCAGATAATATCCGTGTACCACAGGGATTTTGGGCACATCGACCAAGGGATATTGATTATCTTATCAAAAAGATTATAGATAATACGAATTTTGAGATTGGTTTCGGTGGTATTATTGGTGCCAGACACTTTATGCCAAGCATTGATCTTCTCGGGAATCCTCGCCTTGATTTGACTGTTCAAAAGTGGAGCAATAGCAAAGTTGAAAACTTCGTTAAGAATTTAGATCCAGGTTTAAAAAAGGTTCGCCCTGGAGAATTGCCACAGGTAGTTATTCATAACCTTTTTCGTCAGGATCCTTTGTTTGTAAAGAGCAGTAACATGTTAATTGCCGATGAGGTAGAATGCCTGTTAGACCTACATGAAGCGAGGTTGGAATTACAAGCTTCTGAACTATTAGAACATTTGAAAGGAGATGCAAATAGATGAGTCAGATAAAACCCGTGGAAATTTTAAAACATGTGGCTAAAGCTGTTCCGACAGATTGCCTGGAAAATATTGTGATCATCGGGAGTCTAGCTGCTGCCTATGCATATTTTGGTGACGATGACAAGATATTCGTAAGAACAAAGGACATAGATTGTTTATTGAAACCTTTTAGGGTTGCTGCCGAAAAGGGCCAAACGATCACAAGACAGCTACTTGATGCCGGATGGCAACCACGACGATTGGGAAAACACTATAATCCGGGCACCCATAAGACGCCTGACGATGAATTACCAGCAATTCGCCTTTACCCTCCTGAAATTGATCCAGAAGAAGAAAACGCTTGGTTTATTGAATTGCTTACTGAGCCAGAGTCTTCAAAGAATCAAGGAAAGAAGTGGACGCGTATGATCATCGATGAAGGTCATTATGGATTGCCCTCATATCGATATCTCTCGGTTACAGCTTTCATGCCAGAAAAGATCGATCAGCTAGGAATCTATTATGCCCGACCACAAATGATGGCCCTTGCCAATATGCTTGAACACTCTGAAATTAAACCAGACCGTATGAGCACACTGTTTGATGGAAGAGCAATCAAAAGGAGCAATAAGGATCTTGGCCGTATACTTGCGATAGGGTATCTGGAGGAAGAAAAGGGAATTCGTGATTTTCGTCAGTGGGCTTATGACTGGAAAGATGCTTTGCAGTCATGCTTTCCAGATGAATGGAAAACCCTGTCAGTTAATGCTGGATCAGGTTTAAGGGCGCTACTCGATAGCGGTGAAGATATGGAAGAAGCTCACTACACATGTGTCTATGGTTTACTTTCTTCGTATGGCGTCTCGCAAGGGGACTTGTTGGAAGTAGGAGAACGTATCTTGGGAGATACCGTTGATATTCTGATAAAACTCGAATCATAGAAAGTATTATATTCTTTACATTAATATCTCCTCACTTTTTTCTGGACTTCGTTTTGCACATTTCCAAAATGCGGATTCATGGAATCGAATTTCTATTACATCAAGAGAATTAACAATAACCTTTCTCCCTCCCATTTATGCTTCAGTAAAGAATGCAGTGAAAGTGATTATTTTTCAAATGCTCTTCTTTTAAAAATCTATCCTTCCTGAAGCAAAACAAACCTAAGAAAAATTACTCACCACGACTGAGTAAATTAAATGGCCTTGTAAATCAAATATTTACAGAGCCATCTGATTTTAAAAAAATAGAGTAAAATAATTTCATCTAGGAATTTTAATTTATTCAATTATCCTATACTTGTTTCAACTTTTTAATCTTAAATTCCAATACTTTAATAACTCAGTGATTTCTTTTTCTTATTTTTAAGTTCTGTTTATTATATTCATTCTGAAATTGTTAATACAGACAATATCATGGGGATAGATCTAAAACTTGGAAAGACTAATTATTTTCCTATATACTTATTATGGTTATCTACTAATATTGGCCCTCTTGCCTTTATTTCAACGCGTTATATAAACTTTAATGAATGGAAACAGTGTATTAATGAATTGCTACTCCTTATCGTTCTGTACCTATCTATTTATACGATTAATTATCTAATTGCTGCCTATTACTTTGATCTTGGAGAATCTCATTTGAAATCTCATGTTAAACAGTCAATATTAAATCTGTTTGCTATTATCAGAACAGCAATAGTATTTATAGTTCTCGCAGCTTTAGTTTATTTTTTCACTCTAGGAACAAAAACGTTGGTTATTTTTACAATTGGATTAGAGATTTTGATATTCCTATATCACTTTTTAAAGAAAAAGTTCCGGTCTAAAAGTGCTCAAGAATAAAAAAAACTTGGTTCTGATCGATTTGATTTTATAATGCCATTTTCACCCCATTAGTCTTTAACCAATTCTCATGTTCCCTGAAGTTTGGCATCTTCTTATCGAGTTCATTCCAGAATTCCGATGAATGATTTGGATATTTAAGATGTACCATTTCATGAGTTATAATATAGTCTAGTACTAGCACAGGGGCCATTGCGCACTTCCAATGGAAATTCAGTCTATTATTTGGTGACCAGGAGGCCCAACGGTTTTTTAGCTCAAAAACCTTGAAAGATGTTTGTTTGGTAAGAAATTTATCTTCTATAAGTTTGAGACGTTCCGTAATTTTTTCCTTTGCCTTCTCCTTGTAAAATTCCTTAAAAACCAATTCAGCTTTCCCAAGGAATTTTTTGTCAAGTTGAAAATTACCTCCACTTAATTTTAATGGCACTGATTGGTTCTCTACAATTGCTAATCGATAATTTCTGCCGAGATAAAGAAAAGATTGACCATTAACATACTCACGAGTAACTTTACCTTGATTGAGTTCCTTCCATTTTGCCAATTTGGTGAAAATCTGATATTCTTTGGCTTTTATAGCGTTTTCAATCTTGTCATCAGTTACTGTTACTGGTGCCAAAACTCTTACAGAACCATCACGTTCTATAAAGATACTCATTGTTTTTCTGCGTTCAGTCTTCTCAATGATAATGCTGATCCGTCTGAAGAACCCGACAACAAAACACCCTTTAAACCTGTAGCCACAGAAAAAACACTTACAGTCATTGTTGAAAAAGCTAAAAGGAAGGTGATTGATTTGCAGAAGGAAAGAAGTAATGTTGAAAAAAAAGTTGTTGCAGTTGTAAGGTTAATTAAAGAGCATGCAGACAACAGCAAAACAACTTGCTGAAGATAATAAACAGCGTGATGAGTTAACCCATAAAAGTGACAATTTCAAATTTGAAATTAAAAAAGCAATGAATGAGTTATCTTCTCAATTGATATTTCAATGCAAATACAAGCAAGCTGAATCTGATAATTTTAAAGGAAAAATAACATTATAAAATTTAAACAGGGGATGCTCGAAAACCTGATAATAGAGTAAAGCATTATTTTAATATATATAAATATGAAAACATCATACAACACATTCGAAGAAGCAGTTGGAGACGCAAAAAAATGTTTAAGTATTAACGATCCGATCTATTATGTAAGGCAATTTTCGAGAGAAGAAGAATGGTATATTGAAAGCGGAAAAGAATATCCTGATGAATCCGGTGAAAAACTGGATTTGGAAGATTTTTTGATTGGTGATTCCAATGCAAACGAAGATAATGAAGTTGTTGAAGTTTATGACATAAAACAATTTGATGAAGGTGACAATCCAATGTGGGTACAAGAAATTTTGCTCTATAAACTTTCACATCAAGAAAATGAATATGCTATAGTTTATAATTATGGTGACGGTAGAGAAGTGTTGGATTATCAAAATGGATGGAATCGTGCTTATGAATCATTTGAAAAAGAATGCAAAGACCTTGAAGAAGAGTTAATAAGCAGAGAGGAAAATGAGGAAATAAATGAGTGGTTAAGAATGAAGGAATAAGAAAAAAACGAGTAATTATGACAAAAGCTGAGTTTAAAGAAATGTATCTTAAAAGGATGCATAACTACTGGAAAGAACATCAATTTATTCCAAAAGATTATGATATACTGATGACAGACGGCAAACATACTGATTTTTGCACAGCAATACCTGCTGACATAAATATAAGTATGGCAGAGGCATTGCTTCAATACAGTCGTGCATGTCGTGAAGCTGTTTTGAATGGTGGTGCTATTGAAGGTCGAAAATATACAATTGATCAAATTGCTTGTACCATTTTTTTAGGTGAAGCATGGTATTCCGAATCTTCCGAAAAAACAGGTAAACGTCCAAGTGAAGCTGATGATAAACAAACAGTAATTTCATTTCAATTTACTGATATTAATATGAAAGAAGCAACATACTATCGTGTTATTAATGGTGAATTAGTTGAATTCGATAAAAGTGTTGTTTATAACAAAAACACAAACTAATAATAATAACTATGACCGCAGAGGATTTTTTAAAATCAGAACAGGAATTAGCGTTGAACGTTTTCAACGAAGATCATCAAATAATGCCACAGTTTGTGATTTTACATAGTACCAATAAAATCGAACACTATGTTGTTGGACAAGGTTTTCAGGACGGGAAACAGAAAGAAGCATATTATGCACTGATGAAAAAAATTAGCAGACAACCTAACGTGATCGCTTGCGTTCTGCTTATGGAAACGTGGTGTTCAGTGTCCGATATATCGACAATGACTGTAAGACCGTCTGAAGACCCCAACAGACAAACAGCTATAATGATCGTTCTTTTCACAAAGACTGAAGAAAAAGGGACTCTGTATTTGGAAAAAGACGGGGAATTGGAATTATTTGAAGATGGTGAACAAGGAAAATTTCACACATTTGGTAATCCGTTTTCACCACTGAATCTAAAAAATAAAAATTTTAATTAAAATGACTTAGTACATGACAAAAAATA
>PLML01000232.1:16422-37130 GCA_003141525.1 Bacteroidales bacterium | reverse complement strand
GTACACTTCGAAAATATTCAAAGCCTGTTGCTGCTCACATTCTTGGATATGTAAGTGAGGTTGATGAAGGAGTAATAACAAAGAATCCTTACTATAAACCAGGAGATTACATAGGTAAGAGCGGAATTGAAGAAGCTTACGAAAAGGATCTGCGGGGCAGACGCGGGGTAAAAATATTTCTTGTCGATGTCTTCAGCCGGATAAAAGGCTCTTATGCCAAGGGAAGACTGGACACTCTGGCTGTTCAGGGTTCCGATATCGTTTCCGGCATCGACCTTGACCTGCAGGATTATGGAGAGCTTCTGATGAAAAACAAAAGAGGAAGTGTTGTTGCCATAGAACCCAGTACCGGAGAAGTACTCACACTTATTTCATCACCTGATTACGATCCTTCGCTGCTTGTCGGAAGGGTAAGATCGGAAAACTTCGCAAAGCTTCAGGGTGATTCCGTTTTACAACCCTTATTTAATAGGGCATTAATGGCATCATATCCTCCAGGTTCAACTTTCAAACCAATAAATGGATTAATAGGCCTGCAGGAAGGGGTAATCACTCCGCAAACACTTTTTGAGTGTCATAGAGGATATCTGTTCGTTTCATGTCATGCTCATCCATCCCCACTTAATATTGTCGGAGCCATTGGGAATTCATGTAATGCCTATTTTTGTCAGACTTACAGAAGAGTTCTTGAAAATCCGGCTTATAATACTGTCTCTGATGCTTACGAAAAATGGAAAAGTTATGTGAATGAGTTCGGATTTGGTAGCAAACTGGGAACCGATTTTGTAAATGAACTCTCAGGGTTTATTCCATCTACGGAATATTTTGATAAATATTATGGTAAGAACAGGTGGAAGGCTCTGACTGTCATTTCAATGGCAATCGGACAGGGTGAAGTAGGTGTAACTCCGCTTCAGATGGCAAATATGACTGCTGCTATAGCAAACCGTGGTTATTTTTACACTCCTCATATTGTAAAATCAGTTGGCTCTGACCATACTATTGACAAACGTTTTACCACGAAGCATCAGATAGATATTGATACGGCAAATTTTGAAAAAATTGTGCTTGGAATGGAAGAAGCGGTGACTAGCGGTACAGCAGCAGGAGTTAAATTAAAAGATATCATCATATGCGGAAAAACCGGAACAGCACAAAATCCTCATGGTGCCAACCATTCTGTCTTTATTGCATTTGCGCCTAAGGATAACCCTAAAATTGCAATTGCCGTTTTTGTCGAAAATGCCGGTTACGGTGCAACCTACGCAGCACCCCTGGCAAGTCTAATGATAGAAAAATATATAAAAGGAGAGATATCCAATAAAGCTTTGGAAAAGAGAATTCTTGAACTAAATCTTGGAAATCAGGGGACAAACAGTGAAGCGGAGCGTTAATATCTTAATGGGAATAGACAAGACTGCCATAATCCTGTTTTTACTTCTGATTATAATGGGGTGGATCAATATTTACGCTGCAGTTTTCAATGAAGAGCACTCGGGAATACTGGACTTATCCCAACGATATGGAAAGCAGTTTATCTGGATAGTTGCAGCGCTCGTTCTTGCTGTTTTTATTGTTATTATCGATAACCGGTTTTATTTCTTTTTTTCCTGGTTTATTTATGGGACCTGTATGCTGCTTCTGATTCTGGTGGTCATATTCGGAAAGGAAATAAACGGTGCAAAATCGTGGTTTGAATTTGGAGGAATTAGTCTTCAACCGTCGGAACTGGCAAAGTTTGGAACTGCCCTCGCGCTTGCAAGTTATTTAAATACCAGGAGACAGGATCTGACCAGGTTGTCAGCGATAGTTCAGGCATCTGCTATAATTCTTTTTCCGGCAATGCTTACCTTGGTTCAGCCTGACATGGGTTCAGCAATTGTTTATTTTTCTTTATTTTTGGTTCTCTTCAGGGAAGGGATGAGCCCATATATTTTTATATCGGGTTTATTGATGGTAGTATTGTTTTTTCTTACCCTTCTTACAAACAATCTATCTGTTTCAATTGCTTTAATAATTATTGCAATTGTTCTTGTGTGGCTTACCACACGAAAATGGAAATTGACACTTTTCGGAACCGGAATTTTCCTTCTAATTGCAGGAACCGTGTATTTACTTGACCATTATGTTATCAAGTCCATTGGTAATGAGATGGTTTTATTTATCTCCGTGGTTCTTTCCGGTGTAGCTTGCGCTTTTTATATTTATAATAAAAAAGCGATGTCTGTTTTAATAATATATCTGTTCCTGATCGGAAGTATCGCATATGTTTATTCGGTCGATTATGTTTTTAATGATTTCCTGAAACCACATCAGAAAGAGAGAATTGACATTTTGCTCGGATTCAAGACAGATTTTCATGGGACAGGGTATAATGTCAACCAGTCAATAATCTCAATTGGTTCAGGAGGATTTGCCGGAAAAGGTTTTTTACAGGGAACCCAGACAAAGTTCAAGTTTGTTCCCAAGCAAAGCTCGGATTTTATTTTCTGTACAGTTGGTGAAGAATGGGGTTTTTTAGGCTCCGGAATAGTAATAGGAATCTATTTGTTTCTCCTTCTCAGACTGATCTCATTGGCCGAACGGCAGCGATCAGATTTTGCAAGGATTTACGGATATTGTGTTGTTTCAATCCTTTTTACTCATATTTTTTTGAACATCGGGATGGCAATAGGCCTTGTTCCCGTTATAGGTATCCCATTACCGTTTTTAAGCTATGGAGGCAGCTCTTTATGGGGGTTTACAATTCTTTTATTTATATTCCTGAGACTTGATGCAAGCCGTTCCGAGTATCTGATATGATCAGAATGGTATCGTTATCCCATGTGAGATTTCAATACCAAAATCTTTTTCGACGTAATCAATTAGTTGAGGAAAAAACTCCATAAAATCATCCTGGAGAGAATAATAATTCTTTTTAAGAGCATGCATTGCAAACCTTGTTTCATTCGGAAGGGTAGAGCGCTTGCTCAGCGTATTTAAAACATGTCGGATGCCGCTTAAGGTCTGATACGATTCAATCCAGTTGTTTATTATAAAGAAAGGCATCATTTCCCTTACATTTTCTGGCATAATTTCGTAGTTATTCACGAGTGCCCTGTAAAAATTATAAGTGACGCTTTCAAGGGGTCTTCTTGAAAAAAAATCCCATTCCTTTGTAAGAAAATGATCATAAATTATATCGGTAATGACACCTGAATATTTATGATATTTCCTCGTAAAAAATATCTTGCTCCTGTGAACAACAGGATGACGGTCGGTGAATCCATCAATGTGCCGGTGCAATATGATACCTTTTCTGATCAGATCGGGATACTTTAGGTAATCACGTCCTTTTACGTAATCACCTATGTAATTGCCAATGATTATTTTATCAGAATCACCTGAAAGATATATGTGAGCCAGCACATTCATAACATGACATAATAGTACAAAGAATTTGCCATATACCTTCTCTTATTGAAAACATTTTCTTTAACATGTTTTCAGAATACACCTGGAATAGTATTAACAGATTATTATTCAGGAAATTAAAGCATAGAAACGGCATTATAAAAAATACCATAAAATGCTCGGAATTTCGGTATGCAAATTATACATTTGTTGGTTCATTTTAAAATGAAAATTTCATTTCCGCTATTTAAATTTCTAATAAACTAAGGAGGATTTATGACTAAGAAAAATGTCATCATAATTGGTGCNNTGCTACAGAGATAATGAATATTATAATGTTGTTGCATTTACCGCGGCTCAGATTCCCGATATTGACGGCAGAAAATATCCTAAAGAGCTGGCCGGCAAATTATATCCTGAAGGGATCCCGATATTTGCCGAACAAAACCTTCCTGATCTTATAAAGAAATATAAAGTTAATGATTGTGTATTCTCATACAGCGATGTCACCTATCAGAAAGTGATGTCTGTTAGTGCAGTTGTGAATGCCGCAGGCGCAAACTTTGTTTTGCTCGGACCTGCTGATACTATGGTAAAAAGTACAAAACCTCTTATAGCTGTTGGCGCGGTACGTACGGGATGCGGCAAAAGTCAGACTTCCAGAAGGGTTATAGAGCTCCTTATGGAAAAAGGATTAAAAGTGGTTGCAATACGTCATCCGATGCCCTATGGTGATCTTAATGCTCAGAAAGTTCAGCGTTTTGCTGTAGTTAAAGACCTTGAGAAACATAAATGTACAATTGAGGAAATGGAAGAGTATGAACCACATGTAGTCAGAGGTAACGTCATTTATGCCGGGGTTGACTACGAAGCAATTCTCCGGGCAGCTGAAAACGATCCTGCAGGCTGTGATGTAGTTCTCTGGGATGGAGGAAATAATGATTTTCCATTCTACAAACCCGACCTTATGATAACAGTTACAGACCCTCATCGGGCAGGCCACGAACTTAAGTATTACCCGGGCGAAGTTACTCTCCGTCTTGCGGATGTTGTTGTAATAAATAAAATGGATAGTGCTGCTCCCGAGGCAATACAAATAGTCAGGGAGAGCATTGATAAGGTTAATCCAAAAGCAATTGTTGTTGATGGAGCTTCCCCGATTAAAGTTGACAACTCCTCTTTGATCAAAGGAAAAAGAGTGCTGGTTGTTGAAGATGGACCCACTCTTACGCATGGCGAGATGAAGATTGGGGCAGGAGTTGTTGCTGCACGCAAATTCGGGGCTGCAGAACTGGTTGATCCACGGCCCTATACTGTTGGAAGACTCAGTGAAACATTCAGATTATATCCCAATATCGGAACACTTCTTCCAGCCATGGGTTATGGTGATCAACAGCTAAAAGACCTTGAAACAACTATCAACAATACTGATTGCGACAGCGTAATTATAGCCACACCAATTGATCTTAACAGGATCATCAAGATAAAGAAGCCAAATACAAGGGTTTATTATGATCTCCAGGAGATTGGCGATCCGAATCTTTCTCAGGTCATCGATGAGTTTGTTAAGAGGTATAAACTTAATTAGTTTTACCCCCAACCCCCCAAATGGGGGCTACTTCTTCCCCATAATTGGACTTGCATGGTGAGATTGCTTCGTCGAACCCGACAAAGGAGGGCGTGGCAATCTTAAAATCCCAACCTGAATTAAACTGTTTTATTTTACAACCTTCCTGTATTTTTCACCCCTCGCATCTTTAATTACCCCATTCCAGTTTAGTCCGAAACCAAAATCATAAGTGTTTCCTTCCGAGTCGACATGACATATCATATCAAATGGTACATCCTCTTTCTGAGCTTCCACGGTTTTCATATCAAGAGGCATCTGCATCGGGAGCAGGCCTGAAGGTTCTGAAGAGCCTGTAATAATATCCAGGATAGCCTGATCCTGTACATCAAAATTGACAATTATGGCGTCTGCATCTTTTTCAAATTCACTGAATACCATGGGTTTTGACATTGCGATTGATACAATGACCGGTTTAGCTTTCATAACTTTCTTAGTATCCAGAACCATTTTCAGATCTGAGGCATTGGAAGTTGTAACTGTTTTATCCTTATAGGTCCTGTTTGTAAATTTCTCAAACGGGTCCCCTCCTGCCATGCTCGGATCGCGTGCATACAAAGCTTTGTAAGGGCCGTATTGCAGGCTTATCGGGACATACCCGTTTCCACCTTTCTTCACATCATCAGCGTTGTAACCGCTGCCTGAATTAGGACTCCTGATAATGACAAGAGCAAAATCAGCTTCAGCAGGGATATCAGTAACCTTGAAATATTTCTTTACGACGTTGAGATTAACAGGATAATTTATTGATTCCGGCGTTGGCCCTCCAAAGAAGTCTCTTCCTGCAGCGGTCATTCTTTTAGGGATATATACGGTTTTCTGTTTTGCAACCGGCAGCACTTTGTTCTTATTCTTCAGCATAACGATTGATTTCAGCTGGGCTTCATACCCGGCTTTCATGAATTCCTCATTTCCTACAATCTTTTTTGAATCTTCAATATTGAGATAAGGGTTCTCGAAAAGGCCTATGCGGAAGATATTCTTCAAAAGACGAACTGCAGATTGCTCCATGCGGGCTCTCATGAACTGCTCTCCATGCTCCCTGACTCCCATCTGGTAGGCTTCTATTACCGGTCCGGCATCATTGTTGCCGCCAAACTGGTCTACACCTGCCATTATGATTTTATAATGTCTTTCTGCAATCGTAAGTGTTTCAACACCCCAGCAGGTTGTACCGAATCCGTCAACTGCTTTTTCATCGGAAGTAACACCCCAGTCTGTACAAACGACTCCGTCAAAAGAATATTTACCCCGCAACAGGTCATTTATTATATATTTATTGTAGCTGTTACCTACATTTTCATTGTTTTGCTTATCTATGCCATAGGAAATTGTATAATACGGCATTACTGCAGAAGCCATTTTTGTTTCACCTTCAAGTTTAAGAGCACCTTCTGTAAACGGAATAAGATGATCAGCAAGGTTATTACCCGGATAGACAGCGTATTTCCCGAAAGCAAAGTGAGCATCTCGCCCACCCTCTTCAGGTCCGCCGCCAGGCCAATGTTTTATCATTGTATTTACGCTCGTATAACCCCAGCCATCCGCAATAACCTTGTCCCCTACAGATGTCTGGAAACCATCAACATATGCACGGGCCATATCGGCAGTAAGCTGCGGATTTTCGCCAAACGTCCCGTTGACTCTTGCCCACCGTGGTTCGGTAGCGAGATCAATCTGGGGAGAAAGTGCAGTTGTAATACCTAATGCACGATATTCTTTTGCAGCAATCTGTCCGAATTGTTTTACAACAGCTGGATCAAAAGTAGCGGCCATCCCGAGTGAACCCGGCCACATAGATATCTGACCTGCAGAACCAACATTATATTCTGTTTCAGAGGTCGAACGGTGCCTTGGATCAGAGCTGTTGTTGGCAGGAATACCTAAGCCTATGCTTTCGCAAAGTGCCTGTACTTTGTTGTTCCATATAGCAGCAACTTCAGGACTTTCCACCGAAGTAACCAGAACATGCCTGAGGTTATCTTTAGTGAGGAATTTTATCTGCTGGTCGCTGAGGTCATATGCTTTTGCTCCACTTTCTACAAAAGGCTTACCATTATAGGTGCTTGCACCAAATCGTGTATTTCCCGAAGGAATTGCCTGGTGGGCACTGTAAAGCATTAATCCGGCAATCTGCTCAATAGTCATTTTTGATGCCAGATCTTTTGCCCGTTCCTCAGCGCTGAGACGCCAATCCTCATATCTGTCAAGCTTACTGTTTTTATTCAAATCTTTAAAAGCCAGTCCATTAATTGTTAATATTTTAATACCTGATGTTGCATCATAACCAAGAGTCTGTCCTCCCTTATTGGTTACGATCCTGAGTGATCCTGTTCGGGATTCGCTCCAGTTTTTACAGCTGCTTAAAGCGAGAATGAAAATTAAAACAACAATTGAATAAGAGAAAATTTTGAGCTTTTTCATACCGGTTGGATTAAGGTTTTTCACAAAGGCACACGAAGTATAAGAATAAAACATTTTAGATCAACATGAATTCCTTATTCTTATAATCTTTCCCTGATTTTTTTCCCAGCCTCTTCGAAACCTGGTTTATTCAGAAGCGCAAACATGTTTTTTTTGTAGGCTTCAACACCCGGCTGGTCGAATGGATTGACATCGAGAATGTATCCGCTTATTGCACATGCCATTTCAAAGAAGTAAATAAGCTGCCCCATGTAATATTCATCCAAAGACGGGATGTTAACCGTAATTATAGGTACTTTCCCATCGTAATGGGCAAGCATTGTTGCTGCTTCAGCATTCTGATTAACTTCCGATAGTCTTTGCCCTGCAAGATAATTAAGCTGATCGGAATCATCTTTTTCCAAAGGTATAGTAACTTTTTTTTCAGGATTTTTAACAGAAATAAAGGTTTCAAAAAGAATCCTCTGTCCATCCTGAATATACTGGCCTAGGGAATGCAGGTCGGTTGTCATATCTACTGAGGCCGGGAAAATACCTTTCCCCTCTTTTCCTTCGCTTTCCCCATATAATTGTTTCCACCACTCTGAAAAGTAATGTAGTTTTGGCGTGAATCCAACCTGGATCTCTATTGGCCTGCCACTCTGGAGTATAAGATTTCTTGCAGAGGCATAAAGCAGAGATGGATTTGTTGTTGCATTCTTGTTATTTCTTGTTATCTCCTCCATTGATTTCGCCCCTTTTACCAGAGTTCTTATATCTATACCGCTTAAAGCAATAGGAAGAAGACCAACAGGAGTCAGTACAGAGTATCTGCCACCAATATTATCGGGAATGACAAATGTTTCATAGCCATTTATTTCAGCAAGTGGCCTGAGGGCACCTCTTTTTGAATCTGTTATGGCAATTATCCTTTTAGCTGCTGCCGATTTCCCGATTTTTTTCTCAAGATGATTCCTGATTATACGGAATGCAATAGCAGGTTCTGTTGTAACACCTGATTTTGATATTACGGCAATTGAATAATTACGTTCATCAAGTATCTCCAGGAGGTCAGCCATATAATCCTCACATATATTCTGACCGGCAAAAATCACATCATGGTGTTTTGTTTTTAAAAGTTGTGAAAAGGAATGAGAAATTCCTTCGACCACTGCTCTTGCCCCCAGATAAGAACCACCAATTCCGATAACTACTGTAGTATCGGAGATTGATTGCAGATGTCTGGCAGTTTTTTCTATTTTATCAATCTGGGGAAGAATATCATCAGGAAGGGAAAGCCACCCGAGAAAATTATTTCCGGGACCTGTACCTGCATTTAGACTATCAATATGTCTTATAGATTGTTGGGCATGGGCAATAATTTCTTCAAAGGAGACAAAAGCTGCTGAATGTCTCAGATTTATACTTAGATTTTCTATCATTTTATTTAAAATTATTATTCAATTTTTATTTTTACCCGGGTAAAAATTTGCCCCAAAGTTAACAAAAAAGCCGTCGGAATTCATCCAACAGCTTTAATAAACGGGGGGAATATATATAGACTGGAAATTATCTTTTATGAACTCCACCAGCACTGGAGGAGTGAGCATCGACATATTTAGGATCGCCTTTGTAATTGATATCCCCGGCACTGGAAGCTCTTGCAGTCAGTTTTTCCGACACATTAATATCAGCGTCACCTGCGCTTGAAACAGAAATATCTGCCTCCCTGGCCTTCAGATCATATGCTTTCAGATCACCTGCACTGCTCAGATCGGCTCTTAGGAAGTCAGTTTCACCTGTAAGAGTGATATCACCTGAACTGCTGATATCAATATCTACTTTATTCGCTTTTACCTCAAGTTTGATATCTCCGGCACTGCTTGCAGATAAGTCGAGTCTGTCGCTGTTTATCGGAGACTCCCCGTAAACATCACCTGCGCTTGTTGTCTTTACTGAATTCACCTCTTTCATAGTGACATAGACCCTTTTCCTTTCTGCATCACGTATATTGTATTCGCTATAAACATTAAGCACTCCGCCTCTTACTTCAGTGAGAATATAATCCTGCAGATTTTCATCTGCTTCTACGGAGACAGCCTCATTATTACCCTGTTTCAGATAAACATCAATTCCTGAACTTACTTTTACGCCGGTGAAAGAATCTGTTTTTCTTTCTCTTGTGACAACCTTTCTGTTTCCCTCGACAGTTTTCCAGAATTGGCCATTGATGCAGGAGGTGATACCAAGAATGATAATTACAATTGTTAAAGATCTAAGGCTTTTCATACTTATTTTTATTAGGTTTTTAATCTCTCATTAAGATAAAGACAGAAAAAAAAATATTCTGTTGCATTAAAATCCAAAAAAATGTTTAATGTATTATTGGCGATAGGCGATGTGAAGAAATGTATTACATCGCCTATGATATATCGCCTATAATGCATATCTTAATGCCACTTGAATATTTTCAACCCGACAGAGACCCCGGTTACTGAAAGGATCTTTCATCTTAAAGACTATATGGACTTTATTGACTCTACAAAATCCACGTGAGATTTATTCAGGAATATCAGGATTTAGTGATGAATGGCATGATTGACAACTGTGATTTGGTCTTAAACACTTTATAATATTAACCAATGATATTCCTGTTTATCAATACCTTACATATCTGTTTTGATCACTAAATTCATAATCTGCCTGGAAACCGGATGTCCGACAAATTTTATATCTGTAATATTACTTTTATCGTATTTAGTTAGACTTAATAATTGTACAGCATTTTTGATATAACCCTGGAAAGTAATTCTTCTTTTAAAAAATAGTCTGATACTATTGATACATTATTAAACATGAAAATAATTAAGATGCTTCAAAATTAAAAAGGTATTTTTGATGCCTGAATGGTACAAATGAAACATAACATCAAGTTTATCAACTGTTTGAAATATTAAATTTGTGAAGGGGAACGGAATAAGTAAATTTGTTTCAAACTTTTAGAAATTGTGATCAAGAAGAACCTCATACTTGAACTGTTATTAATTGAAAAACTTAAGTCCGGAGATCCTGGTTCATTTTCTGATATTTTTTCAGCTTATTATAAGGACCTGGTTTTCTTTGCCTACAGCTTTACGCATGAGCTATCAAGTGCTGAAGATATAGTTCAGGATACTTTTGTCAAACTCTGGGATGATCATGAAAAACTAAATGTGACAGTTTCTTTGAAATCAATTCTATTAAAAACTATTCAAAACAAGTGTATTGATTGGCACCGACATAGAAAAATTGTCAATAATAGCAGTACTTATATTATTGACAATTCGCCTCTTTATGAATATGATACCGACAATTATATTCTCAGATCTGAATTGGAAGAGATTATTGAAAAGGCCATAGCCATTCTACCTGAAAAGTTTAAGGAAACCTTTGAAATGAACAGGTTTGAAGGGCTTAAATACCAGGAGATTGCAACCAAACTGAATGTTTCAGTAAGAACTATTGAAGTACGAATTAGCAAAGCACTGGAATTGTTAAGAAGAAGTTTAATTGATTTTCTTTAATAAGAATATTTATATATTATTTTTTTACAATTTCTGAATAAAATACATCCTTTTCTTCCAAGGGTACTTCGGACTTACAAAAATCATTATTTCAACCAATTACCATACTGCAAATTAGTCGATTTACTCAACCTGAAATTCATAGAATTGTGGTAATTCGTTTCTGATTCGTCTTTTAGAAAGAAGAAGAACTAAATGGACAATCTGGAAAATGAAGAATTATACGTTAATAGGGCAGTTGGTTTACGTTAGTTAGTTTGTTAAATTCCCTTAGCCCATCGGGCTAAGGGAATTGTTTTTTTATTTACCAGTTAACCCATAATAAATTTATTTCAGATTTCCTTATTATTAATTGTGGTATCTGATCTCTGAAACGTCTCTTTATTATTAGAAAATAATATTATGATAACAATAGATCAAAAAAATCAAGAAGTTTTAATTACAAGGTATCTTGCTGGTGAGGCAAGTTACGACGAAATTGTTGAGTTGCAAGCATGGTTAGTTGCCTCTAAGGATAACTTATTGTATTTCCAACACTTGAAAAATATCTGGGATAATACTGAACTTAATATCAGTGAAAATATGATAAATATTGACAAAGCGTTTAATCTGATCAATAAAAGGGTAACTTTAAAATCTCCTGCTACAAGTTTATGGTACTACTGGAAGAAGATCGCTGCTGTTTTATTAATTCCGCTTGTATTAGGAAACTTATTATATTTTTCGTTTCGTGCCAATAACCACTTACCAAAACAGGAACCAGTTTATAATGAGTTGTTTGCAGCATTTGGTACAAGATCTGCCTTAAAGCTTTCAGATGGGACTTCTGTTTGGCTTAATTCAGGAAGCAGTATAAAATATCCTGACAGGTTCATTGGCAATAACCGTACCGTGATTCTCAAGGGTGAAGCTTATTTTGAGGTTGAAAGTGATCTTAAAAAACCGTTTATTGTTGAGACTTCATCGCTGAGCGTCAAAGCTACCGGAACGAAATTTAATGTTTCGGGATATGACTCTGACAATGAGGCGGAAGTAACACTTGTTTCCGGTAAGGTGGAAGTCGACCTGACTGATGACAAAAAGAACATTAAGAGTTCTAAACTTAATATTAACCAGCATTTCACATTTAATAAAACTAATGGGACTACTTCAATTAGTGATGAAGATACCTATAAATATATATCATGGAAAGATGGAAAACTGGTTTTCCGGAATGAGCCCTTAAGCCAGGTTGTAAAAAAAATCAGCCAGGTATTCAATGTTGATATTGAGATCAAAGGTAAGGAAATACAGAATTATTCTTACAGGGCCACTTTCGAGGATGAATCTCTGACAGAAATCCTCAAATTGCTAAAGATTTCTTCGCCCATAGATTTTATTGAACTGAAACGTGATCCTTTACCTGACGGTTCGTTCCCGCGGAAGAAAATTATTATATTCCCTGCAAGGCAATAAGTAATCTGACAAAATTGACTTTTTTTATACTATCCTGATTCAAAACCTAAATCTATCGCCTATGCAAATAACCTTGAAATCAAAAGAATATTAGCCTCTAAAAATAAGAGGAAAAGTGCTCTAACACTTTTCCTCAATGTCAGAGGGAAATAAATCAATTCCTGATTACTTAAACAAAAATCTTTTTATTAACTCTAACACTTCAAAAGTATGAAAAAAAAACTGGATTACTCTGGTTTATTCAAACCAAAAAGTAATTGGCACAAATTATTCATGATTATGAAAATCTCAGCTTTTCTGTTATTTTGTTGTCTGGTGAATATTTTTGCCGGCCCGACTTACTCTCAGTCTACAAAAATTTCACTCAATCTAAAAGATGCAACAATTGAAGAGGTCCTCAATAAAATCGAGGATGTAAGCGAGTTCTATTTTCTGTTCAATCAAAAATTAATCGATGTAAATCAAAAAGTTAATATTGAAGCAGAAAATGAACCAATAAAGAATATTCTTAATGATCTTTTCAAAAAAGAGGGAGTAAATTTTGTCGTATATGACAGACAGATAATACTCACTCCAAGTGACGTATCTTCTCTTTCTGCAGCTATTCAACAGCTAAAAATAACCGGAACTGTTACTGATGAGAATGGGAAACCTCTACCTGGGGCAACGGTTCAGATTGAAGGTACATCTATTGGTGTCCTTACTGATGGAAATGGGAAATACTCAATCGATATTAAAAATACGAGTGCAGTACTCGTATTTTCATTTGTGGGGTATAATATCCAGAAAGTACCTTTAAATGGAAGAACAACCATAGATCTTCAAATGCTACCTAATTTGAAGCAATTAGAAGAGGTCGTTGTTGTTGGTTATGGTACACAAATGAAGAGAGATGTTACAGGTGCAACAAGTTCTATAAAAGCAGATGTAATAGCCAGTCGGCCAATTACACAAGTTGACCAGGCGCTTCAGGGAACCACACCGGGTGTTTCCGTTCAAAGCAACAGCGGCCAACCGGGCATGGGAGCCAGTGTTAGGATCAGAGGTATAAATTCTATCACAGGTTCAAACGAACCATTATATGTAATCGACGGGTATGTTGGTGGGAACATTTCATCAATTGCTCCTGAAGATATTGAGTCAATTGAAGTTTTAAAAGATGCATCTTCAACGGCTATATATGGTTCAAGAGGTTCAAACGGTGTTGTAATGATAACAACTAAGAGAGGTGCCGAAGGGAAATTGAGGGTTGATTTCAATGCATGGGGTAGCTCAGCAAGTATGCCGCGCTATTTGAGTTTAATGAATGCTTATGATTTTGCCACGGTAAAAAATGAGATATCACCGGGTACTTTTTCAGCTACCCAACTTTCTGGATTTCAAACAAATCCTGGCACTAATTGGCAGAAGGAAATTACACGGACGGCATATGTGCAAAATTACCAACTTACTTTATCAGGCGGAAATGCTAACGTAAAATACTTAGTAGCAGGAGGTTATCTTGATCAACCGGGTATACTTATCAATCAAGGTTATAAAAAGGCCGACATGAGGGCCAATATAGATGTTAAGGCGAGCGATAATCTGGATATCAAGTTTAATCTTTCCGGGTATCAGGGTAAAAGCCACAATACCAGTTACGCTGGAGACGCATATGATCCAATGTCATTGGCAGCGAGCTGGGACCCGACATCACCTGTAAGGGATGCAAACGGTAACTATATTTACCATTCAGCATTTGGTAATGATCAAATCAACCCGGTACCCCAAGCCATGAACCAGGCTGTAGATAATACTACAAACGATTACACGGCAACCGGGATGTTGAATTGGAAAATTATCAAGGGTCTCACGTTTACGACTACCGGTTCACTCGAAGGTCAGTTCACTTATAACCCTTCAGTCTTCAATAAATTCACAGCTTCAGGGTTCGGCAATGGAGACAATGCATCAGTAACTAATAGCAAGTATTCGGTATTTCAAAACAGTAATTACTTTACCTATAATAACACTTTTGGCGATCATACTATTACCTTAACTGCTTTGTATGAGCAGCAATCGCGTCAAAATACTTCGGTTACAGCCAGGGCAAATAATCTATCATCATATAATGATGGATATTATAATCTGGGCCTTGGTGCGGCTCAGATAACCACTTCAGATTATTGGGCTGATCAGCTCCAGTCTTACATGGGCAGGTTAAACTATGCATATAGGGATAAATACCTTCTTACTGCAAGCATCCGTGATGATGGTTCTTCGCACCTGACACAAAAATACAGTACGTTCCCTTCTGTAGCCCTGGGCTGGGTTATCAGTAAAGAAAATTTCTTAAAGGATTCACAGGCAATATCAAATTTAAAAATCCGTGCAAGCTATGGACAAACAGGCAACCAGGCTGTAAATCCTTATGCCACTATCCCGGGTATCGGTGTAAATAGTCCTTATGCATTTATAGGTGGTCCTATAGTTAGTACTCCGCTGGGAACAGGTGTCTCAAAAAATCTCAAATGGGAAACTTCCACTCAGTATGATGCTGGTTTGGATGCTGCATTTCTTAAAGGAAGGTTAACGTTAACTGTTGACTGGTATACTAAAAAGATAACAAACCTTTTATATAACGTGAATGCACCGGGTTATAACGGTGGCGGATCTTATGCAGCAAATATTGGTTCCCTCTCAAATAAGGGGCTTGAATTTACCCTCGGCGGAACACCGGTTTCTGATAATGCTGTAAAGTGGACCACGTATCTTACCTTATCATTTAACACTAATAAGATACTTGACCTGGGAGGGAATGATAACATACAGGTAAGTGGCATTGGTCAGCAGCAGGGGGGGCTTTCTCTTTTGAAGGTTGGAGATCCGATTGGAGAATTTTTCGGGTATGAATTTCTCGGTACATGGAAAACATCAGAAGCATCAGAGGCTGCCAAATTTGGCTTGAAACCAGGCGATGCAAAATATATGGATGTAAATGGCGACAATAAATATAGTGCCGCTGACGAAATGCCCATAGGCAATGCCTTACCAAAATATACTTTTGGGTTTACGAATGAAGTATCTTTCGCTAATTTTAGTCTGAACTTCATGTTCCAGGGTATGCAGGGCAACAAGATATTCTCTACACTTATCCCGGAAACGTATGGTTCCGCGGCTGATGCAAGAGATGCAACATCTACAGATGCCTTAAACATGTGGACAGCTGCAAAAGAAACAGATTTCCCTGTTCTGAATAGTACGAGCAATGTGGTAAATAGCAGCCGTTACGTTTTTAATGCAAGTTTTATTAAGCTGAAAAACATTTCGCTTTCCTATACTATTCCTCAAAGACTTATAAAGAGTTTCATGAGCAAGCTTGAGGTTTATATAAGCGGACAAAATGTTTTATGTATTACCCCTTATAAAGGATTTGACCCGGAAACAACTACAGCCGGAGCTGGAGGTGTTTCCATTCAGGGCCTGGAAACAGGCTCCATACCAAACCCGAGGACTTACACGATTGGGTTACGTGCCAGCTTTTAATTAATATGCGTTTAAAAGATTAATTATTAAAATAATAAAAATATGAAGACAAAATATTGTATAGTATTAATTTTTCTGGCTTTGGTGTCTTTATTCGGATGCCAAAAACTTACCGAAGAACCGAAAGCCAAAATAACGCCCGTTACATATTTCCAATCACAGCAAGATCTTGACGGGGCTGTTGCTGCTTGTTATGAGTGTTATGCACACGATTATGGCTATGGTTTTACAACCCGAATGACTATTTGTTTCGGGGCGGACGATCTGGCTACCCACTATGCATCTAATAAATATTCAATGCGAATATATGATGAATTGAACGGCAGCGCAACGGATGGTGGTGTAGGTGCGTGTTGGTCGCCCTTTTGGACAGGTATCTACCAGGCAAATAATGTAATTGTCAATTATTCAAAGGTGCCTACAACTGATGACCAGAAAAACGCGGCTGCAGCACAGGCTTATTTTTTAAGGGCGTGGGGCTATTATATGCTCGTTCGTTCTTTTGGGCCGATACCACTCGTACTTGGAGCTGCAGATATCACTGCCAGACCTCCAAGGTCAGCGGTAAGCGATGTATATGCTTCAATTATCAGTGATTTGCAAACTGCAATAAGTTTGTTCCCGGCTTCTTACGTGATTACTCCGGACAGGGCAAACCCACTTTCAGCCCAGGCTCTATTGGCAGACGTCTATTTAACCATGACAGGGTGGCCCATTAACGACGCAACTAATTATACAGCTGCAGCTGCAGCCGCTAATGTCGTTATTCAGACTAATAAATATACGCTGGTTCCTGATTATCTTACTCTTTTTTCAACGAACAACAGCAGCGAAGCAATCTGGGATCTTGAATTCAATAAGGGCAATGGTACTGCACAGCGCGGTACTGGTCAGTCCTCTGTAGTTGATGATGAAATAGGACTTGATGGAAGCAGCGGATGGGATGATTATTTCCCGGAAGTGAATTTTTATCTAAATGCCCCGAAATGTATAAGGACGAATGAAACTTTTGTTACAACCATTAAACTCTTAAATTCTGCTACTAAAACTTATAATCTTGTGAAATGGAGTTCTGATTCAACAGATATGCGACACCCTTCTTTTAAAAAGTTCAGATATGGGGTTGGAGTGCCCGGAAATGGCGATGGCTTGGTAGAAACAGCTAATACGATCGTCACCATGAATGCAAGCACTAATAAATCTAACGATATAATTCGTTATCCTATGGTTCTTCTCGATTATGCCGAAGCTTCTGCTTTGGCAGCCGGGGCGCCTTCAGCAGCCAGTTATAGCGCCATAAACATTGTAAGGGCACGGGCAGGTGAGCCGAATTTAACAACAGGGCTCACAGCCGTACAATTCCAGGATTCGGTTGTTAAGGAACGGGCATACGAGTTTGCCGGGGAGAATGGTATGCGGTGGTTTGATATCGTTCGCCTACAAATACTGCCACAGGTTATTGCTGCCAGAAGCACAGCATCGAGCCCTGATGGTCGGGTCATAGAAAATCCGATTGTTTCAACTTCATTAGCCGATCCTTCTCATTGTTATTTGGCTCCAATACCACAGAGTGAGATGTTTTTGAATCCATCCTGGTCGCAAAATCCAGGATATTAAGATTATCTTAAAGTTTAACCATGCACTAATGCATGGTTAAACTTTTTTATTAAATATGGTGATAACACAAGAAAAACTTAAAAATATTGGGAGAGAGCATCTTTTTTAGGCAGAAAGATTTTTTTTTCGAATTAATATTTGGTAAAAATCATGAAATCTCCTTGGTCAGATGGTTCTCCAAAAATGAAAGAACTTTTATTTAAAGCGATAAGCATTCTACTACCTTTCCTGATTTTATTTTTGTTTGAAGTTTCGTTAAGGATCTTTCATTATGGTAATGACCTTAGTCTTTTTATTGAATATCCCGAAAACAAGAATTATTTGGTATTTAACCCGGAAGCATCTAAAAAATATTTCACTCATCAGGACTTCGCTACAATAGGTAACCGCGAATTATTTAAAAAGAAAAAGGATGCAAAAACCTTACGTATTTTTGTGTTGGGCGAATCAACCACCATCGGATATCCTTATTTTCACAATGGCTCTTTTCACCGATGGTTACAATACCGTTTAATGCACAATTACCCTGATCGAAATTTTGAAATTATCAATCTCTCTTTGACTGCAGTCAATTCTTATACTGTATCAGGTTTTGCGAAAGAGTTAATAAATTATAAACCTGATGCTGTTTTAATCTATACCGGTCAGAATGAATATTATGGAGTTCTTGGAGTGGCTTCAACAGACAAAATCGGGGGAAATCCATGCATAGTTAATCTGATTCTGAGCTTACGTGAGTTAAGATTGACTCAATTACTGACCAATCTGTATGAAAAAATTGCAGGTACTCGTATGACTGGTTCTGGAGGAACTCGCATGAAGATGATGATTGCCGATGAACAGATTCCTTATAATTCAAAATTGTTTAACAGAGGAATAAAACAGTTTAGATATAACGTTGATAGAACATTATCGCTGTTTAATAAATGTAACATTTCAGTATTTATTAGTAATCTGGTGAGTAACGAAAAGGATTTAAAACCCTTTATAAGCATTGCGATTGACAGTATCCAATTTCCCGGATTTGATAAGAACTTTAAATCCGGGTTGAAGGCGTTTGAAAACAACGACTTCCCGATGGCTTCTCAACTTCTTCAGAAAGCCAATAAAATATGCGACGCAAATGCTCTATGCAACTTTTATCTTGGTAAGTTAGCGTATAAACAGGGCGATTTTAAGAAGGCGAAGGAGTATTTTGTCAGAGCTAAAGATCTTGATGGTCTCCGGTTCAGGGCGCCTGAACAACTCAATGCAATTATCCTTCAATTATGCAATAAATATTCTAATGTTCATCTGGTAGATACAAAGGCTGCATTTGAGAATTGGTCAGATGATCATATCATAGGAAACGAGTTGATAATGGAACATGTTCATCCTAATTTAATCGGATATGCTTTAATGTCGGATACTTTTTACGAAACAATGAAAAAGGAAAACCTTCTCTCAACAAATAAAGAAAAGGATTTAACATTTAACCAATTGCTACAGGATATGCCTTTTGGCAAAGTTGATTCCCTTGCAGGAATTTATAGAGTATCAAATCTTAAAAAAAGCTGGCCTTTTAGTGAGGTGTTGCAACGGGATACCATAACGATTTCTACTGAGGAAGAAAAACTTGCCTGGGACCTTGCAATAAAAAAGATAAGCTGGAAGGATGCAATCAATAACCTTTATGACTATTATATCAATAATCAAAAACTAATAGAGGCCAGAAAGATAATGGAAGCTTTGGTGCTTGAGTATCCTGAAAATGTTTCGTATTATGAAAAGGCGGCTATGCTTAGCTCTAAGTCAAAAGATTATGGATGGGCCATATTCTATTTAAAAAGAGCTTTTAATTTGGCGCCTTCCTTCGATAACGCAATAAGTCTTTCTCTGAATTATCTTAAGCTTGACAGACCGGTTGAAGCTATTTCATACATTGAATTTTCCATAAAAAACAATACCTCCAATTTGGATTTGCATATACTTAAAACTTGTACTGATGAGGTTATTCAATTAGAAAGCGCTAATCAAAATGACTCAACAAATGTGTTCGTTTTAAACAAAATTGCCAAAGCTTATCTTAAAATGGATAATAAGGAAGGAGCCTTAATTTACATTAATAAAGCTCTTATGTTGGATAGGGAAAATGTCGAAGCCTTATCAATGTTTGCCCAGATTAAAAGTATAAATCAATGATAAACATTAAAAAAAATATAATTGGAATTACTAAAAAGCAATCTGTGGAGTTTGGGCTTGTCACTATTTTAGTGTCAAACTTTCTGGCAATCTATCTAAAGCAAAGCTATTTTGTTATCGCAGCATTTTTTTTGACCCTTATAACTCTTATTGTTCCCATTGTTTTTTATCCTTTTGCGACCGTTTGGTTTTGGTTATCGAAGATTTTAAGCGCTATTGGTTCACGGATTATATTGACCATTGTCTTTTTTATAGTGGTAACTCCGGTAGGCCTTATCCGGAAGTTATTGAAAAGAGATAGTTTGAAAATCAATCAATTTAAAAAAAGCACAAAATCTGTCATGACAGATCGGGATCATTTATATACAGCCGGGGATTTTACAGATACATTCTGAATGTTTAAATTATTGACTTCATGGAATTTTTAAAAGAACTACTCCGTTTCCTGAAAACCAGAAAAAAATTCTGGTTACTACCGCTTATTTTTATTTTACTGTTGTTAGCCTTGCTTATTATCATAACAAGTGGAACTGCTTTAGCTCCTTTTATTTACTCTATATTCTGATTAAAATGAGGATGGGGATACTCGGAATTTCAGCATTTTATCACGATAGTGCAGCAGCCATCCTGATTGATGGTGAACTAATAGCAGCCACTCAGGAAGAAAGATTTACGCGCATTAAACATGATGCTGGTTTTCCTGCTCATGCAATTAAATATGTTCTGGAAGAAGCCGGTATGGAGTATAACGAACTTACGGCGGTAATTTTTTATGAAAAACCATTGCTGAAATTTGAACGTCTGCTTGAGACTTACCATGGTTTTGCTCCAAAAGGTCTGATAAGTTTTATCTCTGCAATTCCTTTATGGATTAAGGAAAAGCTTTTTATGAGAAAACTTTTACAGGAACAATTACAGCAATTCGGAACAGCGAAAATTCCGTT
>PLML01000232.1:0-16334 GCA_003141525.1 Bacteroidales bacterium | reverse complement strand
ATGGGATTGGCTCCGTATGGCAATCCGAATTCAGCTCAAACTAAAATTTTCAAAGAAAAAATATTAACTGAATTAGTTGATATAAGGGAGGATGGTTCCATTCTTCTCAATATGAACTATTTTGATTTTGCAACCAGGCTGACCATGACCAACAATAGAAAATGGAAAACCCTTTTCGGTATACCATGCAGAAAACCTGAATCAGCCATCAACCAGGAACATATGGATCTCGCATTAGCCATTCAGGATGTGACTGAATCTATTGTAATTGAATTAGCACGTACTGCTCAAAAAATCACACATAGCAAGAATTTGGCTTTGGCCGGCGGAGTAGCTTTAAACTGCGTAGCAAATAGCAAAATACTTAATGCTGGCATATTTGACCATATATGGATCCAACCTGCAGCTGGTGATGCCGGAGGAGCAATAGGTGCAGCGTTTGCAGCTTTCCATATCAGGTTTAAGCAGGAAAGGAAAGCCCCTCTTCTCTCCGACACGATGAATCATAGTTATTTAGGCCCTCAATATTCTGACAAGGATATCTTTCAGGCAATCAACAAATATGAAGCACAATTTGAATATTATAAAAATTTCGATGACCTGACTTTGGTTGTAAGTCAGAAAATAGCTGAAGGGAATGTAATTGGCTGGTTTCAGGACAGGATGGAGTTTGGCCCTCGTGCTTTAGGGAACCGAAGTATCCTTGGAGACCCCAGGAACCCTGAGATACAAAAAGTCCTGAATTTGAAAATAAAATTCCGGGAAGGATTCAGACCGTTTGCTCCCAGTATCCTGATCGAAGATTTATCCAATTACTATGCAACAAACGTATCATCTCCATACATGCTATTTATAGGATCCCTAAAGGAAGAATTACGAAATCCTGAACCTGAAAATTATGTTGACTTTAATCTTTATGACCGGTTATATCATATTCGTTCTGTTATTCCCGCAGTTACCCACGTAGATTATTCAGCGAGGATACAAACCGTAAGCAAAGAAGCTAATCCGAAATTCTGGCAACTGATTACAGATTTTAAAAAAATTACAGGTTATGGTATATTGGTCAATACCTCATTCAATGTAAGGGGAGAACCAATAGTATGTACTCCGCAAGATGCTTATATAGACTTCATGCGGACTGATATGGATTATTTAGTATTAGGGAATTACTTTTTCGATAAAAAGAAACAAAAACAATTCCCCGTGAAACATACAGAGAAAATTATGATATCCGCAGATTGATTATCCTTTTATCGGCGGAACAAGCATAAATTATATAAAATTGAATAAAACGATAAGTCATTTTTTAAAGTAGAATATTCCTGTTTCAACTATAAGCATATGAAACATTTAACCAGGCATCAAAGTACCCTGATTTATGTGACCCTGTTTTTTTTGGGTTTTTTCATCTATTTTTTATACATTGTTAATCCTCCTTTATTTCTATTAAAGAATTACAGGGAGTTTTTCACTGACATTTATTTCTTTAAAAAGTATTTTTATTTCCCGGGAAACCCGACTGAATATCTTTCACGACTGATTACACAGCTTTATAATATTCCTATACTTGCATCATTTACAATTACATTTATCTTATATTCAGTATACTGGTTAGGATACTTTTCCTTCGGAAAGGCAAAGTACAACCTGTTGGCGTCATTTATTCCGGTTATAATTCTGATTGCAATGCATAATGATTATAACCATAGCCTTAAATTTGATATTGAGATTCTGTTTACTCTGTTAATCTCTTTTACTTACTTCCGCTTTTTTAAAGATAAAGGCTTATACAGGTTTTTATTTTATTCGATCCTTTTATGTCTTTTATACTATTTTACAGGGATAAAAACAGTTTATCTTTTTTCTCTTCTCGCAATAATATCGGAGTTATTTTCAAAGGGTAAAAGATATTTTTCAATTGTTATTTTAATAGAGACTTTAATAATTACTCTCTTTTTCAATCACTTTTTTTTCATTTCTTATAAAGATGTCTTTAAAGAAATTAGAGCGATACAAAATATTTACGCTTTATGGTTTCTTCCATTCTTGCTTTACCTGTCCGTCTTGTCAACCTTTATTTTCAGTGCCTGCTTAAATTTGCATAGGTCCACAATAAATCAATCGGCAGAAAATGCGAATAATAAAATTTTATTTTTGAATTTTAAAAGCCTCCTGCTTTTATTAATTATTCCTGTGCTTACTGCCGGTTTATGTTATGCCACTTTTAATAAACAACAGAAAATAAAACTTTTAGTACAATATTTTGGCAGGAATAAAGATTGGAACAAAGTTCTGGAATTATCCAGGAAATATGATTTTTTTGACAGAACTGAAATCATTTATACCAATAGAGCCTTATATTTTACAGGCAGGATTTATAACGATTTGTTTAAATTCAATCAGGATATGGCATCCAATGGGCTGTTGGCGACAAAGTTGACAAGCTTTGATGAACTAGTTCCTGATCAGGAAATGTATTTGGATTTAGGAGCTCTTTCACTGTCAATAATTTGGGGAACTGAAGCTACAAATGTTTATGGAGCTAATCCATATGTTTTAAAAAATCTTACAAAAGCATATCTGGCCGAAGGATGCATCAAAGAGTCACGAAAAATGCTGAATTTGATTGACCACACATTATTTAATAGAAAATGGGTTCAGCAATATCGGAAATTTATTAATGACACAACTCTTATAAACACCGATCCGGAATTAGGAAGGTATAGAAAAAATCAGGCTCATGCCGCAATTATTTCAAAGACAGCTATAGATTATAATTTGTATTTGCTTACAGGGAAGTCTAATTACAATAAAATGGCATACGACTATCTGATGATCAGCGCCATGTTAGATAATAATATGAAGGATTTTGCGGTAGGGTTATCAGGTTTAAAGTTTTTTGGATATACCCATATACCCAGGTTGTATTTTGAAGGATTCATCTACTATAGTTTAATTTCGGAAAAGAGCCCGATAAATATTGAGGAATTTACTTACGATCAGGGTATCATTGATGAATTTAAAGCTTTCCAAAAAGATTTTTTGCGATTGAAAGGCAATCCTGAAGAAGCGAAGAGATATTTATTCTCACGATACGGAGATACCTATTGGTATTATTTAAAGTTTCCAAGACCAACCACTAATGAAGGAAGCATTGAAGTAAAAGAAAAAGAAAGAGAATAGACTATGGAAACAGGATATGATATAAAAAAAATAATAATATTTATTTCAGGAATATTCATTTTGGGCATCCCAATTCTTGTAATAACTTCAAAACTTTATGCTCCCGATATACGAAATTTTAAACAGACCAAGGAGTATCCAAAAATTTTCCCCGATTATTCGAATATTGTTTTGCCTCCCAACATTGCCCCGATAAACTTTGAGATTAAGGAACCAGGGAATAGATTTATAGTCAGACTGTATTCAAAAAATAAAACAGCAATTACCTTAAACCTTAAAAATCCTGTTGTAAAGATTTCCATCAATTCGTGGAGATACCTTCTTTCTGATAATAAAGGTGACAGTATCAAAATTGATATATATGCAAAACAGGAAGGCACATGGGTCAAATTTAAAACCATAAATAATTTTGTTTCGAAAGATAAGATAGATCCCTTTATTTACTATAGGGACATATCCCCGACAAATAGTTATTGGGATCAAATGGCTATGCACCAGAGAGATTTGGAAAGTTTCAAAGAATATGAAATATTTAATAATTCCAGGACTGATCATAACTGTATGAACTGTCATACTTTTTGGAAGAATGACCCAAACAAGATGTTATTCCACATGAGAGGCGAACACAGCGGGACAATTTTTTATGATAATGGCAAGCTCACAAAAATAAATTTAAAGACCTCGAAAATGCTTTCGGCAGGAGCCTATTGCAGTTGGCACCCGAACGGAAAATTAGTAGCATTTGCAACAAACAAGATACGGCAGAATTATTATCTGACCGGTTATGAGAAAAAAATGAAGGAGGTATTCGATTTTGCGTCAGACATAATAATTTATGATGTGGAAAAAAACACCATACTTTCTTTTCCTAAAATAGCATCGAAAAAAAGAGAAAATTTGCCCTGTTGGTCACCTGATGGTAAATATCTGTATTATACCTGCGCGAAGGAATATGTAATTGGTACGCCAAACGAAGAGGTGCTTTATAGTCTGATGCGTGTCAGTTTTGATGCTGACCATAATACCATGGGGGAACCAGAGACAATTATTTCCAGTGAAGAAGCCAAAAAAAGCATTGCATTTCCAACAATTTCTCCCGATGGAAAATTTATGCTTATGTGCATGGTTGATTTTGGATATTTCCCGGTTAACAATAAATCAAGCGATTTGTATCTGATGGATATGAGCACAAACAGGTATTACAAGCCAGATATTAACAGTGATGAAAGCGAAAGTTATATATCATGGTCAAGTAACAGCAAATGGTTCGTTTTCAGCAGTCGCCGTTTAGACGGTGTTACAAGTAAGCCATTTATATGTAGTATTGATTCGCTGGGAAATACCTCAAAACCATTTATACTCCCTCAGGAAGATCCGCTTTTTTATATAATCAATCATAAAAATTTTGCAAGGCCGGAATTGATTAAGAATAAGTTCAATTTAAATTTTGGGGATTTAAAGGAAGTGATTTATTCAAAGGCCATTCAAGCTAAACTTGATTCTACTATCTATTCTGACTCCTCCACTTTGAAAAATGTGAGATAGGTTTATAAATGCTATAACAAAATAAAAAATGAATGCAATAATAAAATGCCCTTTAAAGAGAACGGATTACGATATCATTGGATGGACAAAAAAAATTGGTTTAACATTGGCAACATTTTATTTATTAGGATTTACCGGAAAAACTGACCTTCGCCCAGGAGATGAGTCTAATTTTTCATCATTCGCTGGAGTCGGATTAAAATCGCAAAAAGAAATACAATCCAAATTACCTGCCCCAATGGCAGAAGACTATAAATTTTATGGGAAAATTTCGAGACAAGTATTGGAAAACTACCTGAACCGGTCAATAACAATGGAGAGCTTTCTGACTGGTAAAGGTGATTTCGATGACAATCTTAGAATGATCAGGAGCATCGGTGCAAAATTCATTGGCCGAAGCATTTGTCAGTGGGGGGGTGAGGCCAACATGTTGAGTAATTTTGAAAAGGCAAAGGAACTCGAAGCAAAGGTGCATCAGGTAGATCAGGATATAATTTTACAGGCTTGTATTTTTGAGATTGTCAGTAAACAAGTAGAACAGGTTCCAGTTCCAGGTTGGGCATTTACTGCCCTGGGTATGCCGGTTGAAAAAAGAAATTTCCATTACACCGATATCATTTATCCTGAAGGTCAGCGTCGGGATTGGGATAAAAACAGCTCCGTACCCGATGTGAGCCGCCCTGAAACAAAGCTTTGGTTCTATTTCCTGGCAGCATCTTATATAGATATGGGCATTGAAGCTATCCACTTTGGTCAGGTGGAGATAATGAATAAAAACGACCCTGAAAATCAGAACTGGGAACATTTACTCTCTTTGGTTCGGGCTTATGCAACCGGGCATGCCCGCCGTCATTTTTTGATCTGCGATGGTCATGTTCCAAGCGGTGGATTGATGTGTGATGGAAGGCTGTTATTGGATTTCCATTCTTTCCCTTTGAGAATTATGGAAGTTCCGGGAAAACCTGAAGAAGCAATTCTGGAAGTCGGGCATACAGATGCAATCTATAATCGTAGCAAAGGAGGTATGACTTACAGCGGTTGGAATTGTGAACATTTACCATATTTAGTTGAATTTGACAATTATGGTATCAGTAGCCAACCGGGAAAAGAAAAGGCTGGAGAAATTCCATTCTGGGTTTGGGGATACGATGAAATTAGTTGGTTTGCACACCAAACCAAAGAATATCGCACTTACTGGTTACACTATGCCTGGGACTGGGTTAAAAAAACAGACTCAAATGGCTTTCTCGAAATGCCTGGCAGCCGTACGGAAACATTATCACGAGACAAAAGGGACTGGTACTATGCAAACAATCCAAGTAAGGCTGTACCCGATGGGCTTGGAGACGAAGAAACAATACGCGACATTTGGGCAGCCCCTTTGCCAATTTCCGCGCAAAAAGAAAGGGCAGTTGGAATTTACCATAACCCTGTAATACCTGGCGATTTCCCCGATCCGACCGTCATCAGGGTAGGGAATATGTATTATGCTGCAGGTACTTCCAATGATTTTGGCCCTTGTTACCCGTTGTACGAATCGACAGATCTCATCAACTGGAAGCTGATCGGGTCTGTTTTTAATGATTGTCCAAAATGGGCCTGCAATAATTTTTGGGCTCCTGAGCTTTATTACAACAATGGGACTTTCTATGTCTATTATACGGCCAAAAGAAAGAGCGACCATGTTTCATGCATCGGTGTAGCTACTACCAAAGATATTCACAAAGGCTTCACAGATCAGGGTATCATCGTCGAATGGGGTAACGAAGCTATCGATGCGTTTGTCTTCAGGGATGATGATGGGAAATTGTATATCACCTGGAAGGCTTATGGGTTGAATAAAGACCGCCCTGACGAAATACTGGCATCCGAACTGAGCTCTGATGGTTTATCGTTAGTAGGTGAACATTTTAGTCTTACCCGTTACGATAAAGGTTGGCAGGGAAGAGGCAATGAAGGCGAATGCTTGTTCAAATATGGCAAATATTATTATATGCTTTACTCCATTGGCGGATGCTGTGATGAACATTGTAGTTACAAGGTAATGATTTCACGTTCCAGTTCGCTGAAAGGGGACTGGGAACAATACTCTCAGCCACTGTTACGGGGAGGTGAACAGTGGAAATGTCCCGGCCATGGCACATTAGTGGAAACATCTGACCATAGGTATTTTTATCTCTACCATGCTTATCAGGCCAAAGATTTTCAATTTATAGGCAGGCAGGGTATGTTGGACGAATTAATTTGGGACGAAGCAAGTGGATGGCCACGTTTCAAAAACGGAAATACACCTTCGGTTTCTGCTCAATTACCTTTAAATAATGCAGTTCAGTGCCTGGATTCGGTTTATATAGATGATTTTTCTTCAGATGAAAATCTGAAGTTTTGGCAATGGGATTTAAACAAGCCAAAGCCTGAAATTAAGATTAAAAATAGAACATTAACGCTTTCTTCGACTCAGAAAGGGATTGTTTTTGCAGGACTAAGCCCAAAGACCGGGGATTATTCGTTCGAAGCAAAGGTTCCCAGATCTACGTCTGATCCGAGCGGAATATGTGTATACGGGGATCAAAAAAATCTTCTGGCTTTAACTGTCAGTCAATTCCAACTGGTTCTTTTTAAAATTAAAAATGATGAAAAGGAGATCCTTGCGGAAACAAGTCTGCAGGGGAATAAACCAGTTTACCTGAAACTGGAAGCAGTTCATGGTCGTTTTTTTCAATTTTTTTGGTCAATTGACCGGGCTGATTGGGTGCCTGTAAAAATCCCAAATGAATATTATGACGGGGCTTTTTTGCCGCAGTGGGGAGTGGCTTTGCGTACCGGGATAATATTTGATAATCAGAATAATGGAACAGCTGAATACTCTTATGTGCGATTATATAATAAGTTTAATTTTTAATCATATAAAAACTAATATCATGACAATTATAAAACGTCTTATTCCGATTGTAATAAGTTTATTCATTTTTTCTTATGGTGTATCTGGTCAGAATAAACATTCTAAAATAACCGAGTACCCAACTTATAAAGGATTGGTAATGGCAGGTTATCAGGGTTGGTTCAGGGCACCAAAGGATGGCCTGATGTACCCTGATGAAACCAGGATTAGTATAGACATGTGGCCGGACGTGAGCGAATATGAAAAAACATATCCGACCGGTTTGAAGTTAGCTGATGGAAGTACTGCCCGATTTTTCAATTCGACCGATAAAAGTACTGTTGATCTTCATTTTAAATGGATGAAAGAATACGGGCTAGACGGAGTTTTTTTGCAACGGTTTTTTAATTCAACAAAACCTGGCTATGAAAGGGATGCCTCCAACACCGTTTTGAAATATGCCCTGGAAGCCGCTTCCAAATATGACCGGGCTATCTCCGTTATGTACGATCTTTCAGGTCTGAGATCCTCAGGTGAAGATTGTTCTTCTGTAATTGAAGACTGGAAATTTCTTGTTGACTCATTAAAAGTGACCAACCAGGCGGGTAACAAAACGTATCTCCATCACCGCGGCAAACCGCTGGTAACTATCTGGGGATTAGGATTCCCCGACAGGCCTTACGACATCCGGAATATCGGCATTCAGAGGTTAATTGACTTTCTAAAAAATGACCCGGTTTATGGCGGGTGTTCTATCATGCTGGGCGTACCAACGTTTTGGCGCGATCTGGATGCAGACTGCACTCACGATCCTTATTTACATGAGATTATAAAACAAGCAGATATTATAATGCCCTGGATGGTACAAAGATTTTCTCCGCTCCTGCATAATGACATGGATCGTTACCGTGATGAAATATTAGGTGATATTAAATGGTGTAATGAACAAAATATCGATTATGCTCCATGTGTATGCCCGGGATTTAGCTGGCACAACCTGAGTACCCATGCATTCCCTGATGATGTAAAACCGGTTGGTTCCATACCCCGACAGGGAGGCCGATTTTATTGGCAGCAGATTTCAACTGCTATACTTGCAGGCGCTGACAGGCTTTACGTGGCTATGTTCGACGAAGTAAACGAAGGTACTGCTATCTTTAAATGTACAAATAATCCCCCGGTAAGTAAGGTTGCTCAATTTATCGATATGGATGGGAAACCCTCAGATCAATACCTGTGGCTGACCGGTGAAGCTGCTAAAATGCTTCGTAAAGAAAAGCCATTATCTCTGAAATTACCTGAACGAAAATAGTAATCATTCCTTTTATTAAACTTATCAAAATGAAAACCAGAATTATCCGAATGCTCGGGATTGCACTATTTGCAGTAGCGTGCTCTACTCCCAAAACGGTACAAAAAGACCCGGTAGATTATATAAATCCTTATATGGGCAATATCAGCCATTTGCTCGTGCCTACTTATCCGACCATCCATTTACCTAACAGTATCTTGAGAGTGTATCCTGAAAGGAGTGACTTCACCGGGGACCTATTGAATGGGTTGCCTCTGATAGTTACCAGCCACCGGGGACGGTCTGCTTTTAATTTAAGTCCGTATCAGGGGGAAGAGCAAAATATCAGGCCGGTAATTCAATACAGCTATGACCAGGAAGAGATTACCCCATATTCCTACTCAGTTTATCTTGATGATCAGAAAACACATATTTGGTTCGCCCCATCTCACCAATCAGCTTTATATGAGATTAAATTCAATACTGACAAGCCTGCTTACTTAATTCTAAATTCTGGTGCCGGTGAATTAAAATGGAATGGGAAAGCTGTATCAGGTTTTCAAACTATAGGGAACGGGACCAATGTCTATATTTATCTTGAAACTCAAGTCCAGCCAACAGGGACTTTTCTTTTAAAAGATGGAAAGCTTATCAATTCGTCAGGTTCAGAAGAAAAAAATGCATGCATAGTTTTAAAATTTGGGAATCAAGACAGTTTGACGCGTGTTCGTTATGGTGTTTCATTTCTCAGTGAAGATCAGGCCCGGAAAAATTTGGAACGGGAAATTAAAAACTATGATATAAATTCATTAGCTGCCGAGGGACGCAGGATATGGAACGAAGCGCTTGGAAAGATCAAAGTGCAGGGTGGAAGCGATAATGACAAAGTAGTTTTCTATACTTCACTTTATAGGACATTTGAGCGTCCTGTATGCATATCGGAAGATGGAAGTTATTATAGCGCTCTTGATGGGAAAGTTCATACTGACAACGGGGTTCCGTTTTTTACAGACGATTGGATCTGGGATACATATAGGGCTGCCCATCCCTTACGGATTCTGATTGAACCGGAAAAGGAAGATCATATTCTGCATTCTTATATAGAAATGTCCGGGCAAATGAAAAGTTTCTGGATGCCTACCTTTCCGGAAATCACCGGTGACAGCCGTCGCATGAATTCCAACCATGCAGTGGCCTCGGTCCTTGATGCATATGTTAGTGGACTTCGCGGATTCGATATTAACAAGGCTTATGAAGCCTGCAAAGGAGCGATCACTGAAAAGACCCTTGCTCCCTGGTCAGGTGCTCCTGCAGGTGAGCTCGATAGGTTTTACACGGAACATGGCTATATGCCTGCTTTACATGAAAAGGAATCCGAAACAGTCCCTGAAGTTAATCAATTCGAAAAAAGACAAGCCGTAGCGGTAACTTTGGGAACATCGTATGATGAATGGTGTTTGGCACAAATTGCCAAAACGATTGGGAAAACGGATGATTACAAACTGTTTCTAAAACGTTCTTATAATTACCGCAATTTATTTAATCCGGTAACCCATTTCTTTCATCCTAAAGACAGCCACGGTAAATTTATACAGCCTTTCGATTATATTTTTTCAGGAGGGAAAGGTGCCCGGGACTACTATGATGAAAATAATGGTTGGACGTATCGATGGGATGTTCAGCACAATATTGCTGATCTAGTTGATCTTATGGGAGGAAGAATTGATTTTATAAAAAACCTTGATTCACTGTTTTCAAAACCTCTTGGCAAATCAAAATTTGATTTTTATTTCCAGTTCCCCGATCAGACAGGGAATGTCGGACAGTTTACCATGGCCAATGAACCTTCATTGCATATTCCATACCTGTACAATTATGCCGGTGAGCCATGGAAAACCCAGAAACGGATACGAAGCCTTCTGAATGAATGGTTTCGAAATGATCTTATGGGCGTTCCGGGAGATGAAGATGGTGGAGGGATGTCGGCTTTTGTGGTGTTCTCAAAAATGGGGTTTTATCCGGTCACACCCGGGTCAGGCACCTTTAATATAGGAAGTCCGGCGTTTGAAAATACGATTATTCATTTAGGCAATGGGAAAGAATTTAAAATTGTGGCCAAAAATTGCTCACAGCAAAATAAATATATTCTATCGGCAAAGCTAAACGGGAAGGAATGGAATAAGCCATGGTTCTCACACGATGATATTAAAGATGGCGGAATTCTGGAACTTGTTATGGGCGACAAAGCAAATAAATCATGGGGAAGCGCTCCTAATGACGCTCCTCCTTCCGCTGAAGTCATTAATTAGAACATACTTTTCATGTTGGATCGACGATTAGTATTCAGGCTATTGTATGTATTATTAATTGGCACTTAACACAGATTCAATAGAATTAATTTAAATAAATCAATTATGAAAGCAATGAAGTTTTGTACCATCTGTTTGATAATATTAAGTCTTTTATTTCAAACGGATCAATTGTTTGGTATTGAAGGAAGATTAAAGGCAGGAACCGGGAAAGTGAACATAACTCCCAAAACCAATGAACCTCTTCACGATTCATTGTACGCNNAAAGAAAAATATGGGATATCACAACTTATGCTCTGCTCTTCCCATACACATTCAGGGCCAAGAGACAGCAAAAGCGCTTATATTGAAGATCAGATAGTCAAAGCAGTCGATCTGTCAGTCAGACATATGTTCCCGGCAAAAATATGCGCCGGTCGCAGCAGTTTTCCTCAATTAGGTTTTAACAGGCTGGTTGTTCGGGAGGACGGACATTCAAGGGAGTCATGGTTCCCTGATGATCATTACACGTCTGAAAATCCGGAACGTATTCCATTTGGACCGGTGGATCCTGAGGTTGGAGTTATCAAAATTGAAGACATGACGGGTCAGACACGTGTTGTCATGATGAATTATGCTTGTCATGCTGATATTGTTTGTTTTAATTATGCCATATCTGCCGATTATCCTGGGGTTGCATGCAGAAAAGTTGAAGAAGCTTATGGAAATAAGGTGAATTGTCTTTTTGTACAGGGAGCCGGTGGTAACATCGAGTCATTGATCATAAGTTCACGCAGAACCGGACCGGATGATTCATTTCAAACAGACTATAATACCATTGAGAGGGTGGGTGGGCTTCTTGCCTATGAAACAGTTAAACTTGCCAAATCATTGAAACATGAAGCGAGTGATACAACGGAGATTAAGTATATGAATGATTCCTTAAAGTTCAATGGACGCTTTAATAAATCTGCCAGTTTCAATGTAAATATCTCTACTATTCTGATCAATAAAAACATTGTAATAGCAACTTGCCCGGGAGAACCATTTATTCAGTTACAACTCGATTGGAAGAAGAAAATCGAGGAAGCTTCAGGTAATCCTTTCTTGTTTGGATATACATGGTACAAGGGAACCTGGCCCAATTATATTGCCGATATCAAATCGGCGGCCCAGGGTGGTTACGGTGCTGATCAGGATTCCCCGGTACTTATTCAGGTAGGTGCCGGAGAATCGATCATGAATAAACATTTTGAAAATTATTTCCGGTTAAACGGATTGATGCGTGATAAATCAGGCCCTATTGGATTTACACCGGGTTCACGATGGATCATGACTGAAGTACCAAGAAAAAATTAAACCCGATACTTGACAGGAATAATCGATAACTATTTAATATTTAGATGATTAATATAGGAATGCTATGACTAGATTTAAATTATTTAATAAAATCGCAACTGTAGGAGGTTTATCAAAAAAAGAATTTTTTGCGGGATTAAATCTTAGTATAATATTTATATTATTTATTAATAGCTGTTTTGCTCAGAAGAATCCTATTATAACTAATATGTATACAGCTGACCCTTCAGCACATGTTTGGAAGGACGGAAGGCTTTATGTATATGCATCACATGATATAGATCCTCCAAGGGGCTGCGACTTAATGGATCAGTATCACGTTTTTTCAACTGACGATATGATCCATTGGACCGATCATGGTGAGATCCTGCGTGCAAGCCAGGTGCCCTGGGGCAGACCCGAAGGGGGATTTATGTGGGCTCCGGATTGCGCTTATAAAAATGGCACCTACTATTTTTATTATCCTCATCCCAGTGGGACAAAATGGAATAACACCTGGAAAATTGGAGTTGCAACAAGTAAAAGTCCTGTAAGTGGATTTAAAGATCAGGGGTACATTCAGGGTCTCGAATCTTTGATTGACCCGCAAGTATTTCAGGATGATGATGGACAGTACTATTTTTTTTATGGTGGAGGAGCTATTTGCGAAGGTGGTAAACTCAAAGATAATATGATGGAAATAGACGGATCAATGCAGACTATGGCGGGTCTGGTGGATTTTCATGAAGCAACATGGGTATTTAAACGGAATGGCTTATACTATTTAACATATTCTGATAATCATTCCGATTCAACGGGAAATAACAGGATGCGCTACGCTATAAGCAAAAATCCTCTGGGTCCCTGGACATATGTTGGAGTCTATATGGATCCGACAGATAGCTATTGCGCTCATGGATCTGTAGTAGAATATAAGGGCCAGTGGTATCAGTTTTATTTTAATAGTTCTATTTCCCATAATGATTGGCTGAGATCGGTTTGTGTTGACAAATTATTTTTTAATCAGGATGGGATAATTCAAAAGGTAATACAAACAAAATAGCTGCTGGTTTGAGGTAACAAATCTATGAAAATGAAAAACAAATATCTGTTATTCTTATTCTTTTTGATTTTTTTTGCAGAGTCATATTCTCAGGTAAATGATAAAAACGCTAGTGATATATTATCTGCAATTTTACGTTCAGGGAAGATTACTTCGGAATGGGTCGATCGGGCAATTTTGACTGGCCGTTCATCAAGCCCCGGTGGAAAATATATCTTATGGTATCGTGAGCCTGCAAGGATTTGGGAAGAAGCTTTGCCAATAGGGAATGGCAGGTTGGGAGCTATGATTTTCGGTGGAGTTGCTGATGAACGTATTCAACTTAACGAGAGTACCCTTTGGGATGGTTATCCTTTGGATCCGAATAATCCCAAATCTCTTAAAGCCTTACCTGAAATTCAAAGCCTGCTTTTTGAGAACAGGAATAATGAAGCAGTTGCTCTGGCAGGAAAGACGATGATGGGCCTGCCTTCGGGGATTAAATCTTACCAGTCCCTTGGAGAATTATGGTTTAACACGCCGGTCATTAATGCATCGGATTATATACGAAGCCTTGATCTTTCGACAGCTATTGTGACGACAAAGTATGGTTCGGGAGGTATAGAATATACGCGCGAAAGCTTTGCTTCTTCTGCTGACGGAGTAATTGTAGTTCAGTTTACAGCTGATAAAAAAAATAAAATCAGTTTTTCATTAACCCTTAAACGAGAACAAGATGCCGTTTGCCTGACTGATTCGGTAGATCCGCAGTCCCTTATACTTAGAGGTCAGCTGCCAATAAAAGATGGACAAGGGATACCCAGGGGACTTCGTTTTGCTGCACAGGTCAAAGCTGTTGCAACCGGCGGTAAGGTAACAGTCTCCGACGGTGTATTGGTTGTTAATAACGCAACCTCAGTAATTCTCTATATTGCCGGAGCAACTAATTATCCGGGGTTGAAAAGCATCGCATCAGGCATTTATTCATCATCAGCGAACCCGGAACAAATATGTGCTGAAACAATAGAAAAGGCAACGTCAAAATCGTATGCCAGGATTAAAGCAGATCATATTACCGCACATCAGCATCTTTTTAACCGAATGGATTTACAGCTTGGAATAGTTCCTGATTCATTATTATCTCTTCCCACAAATGAGCGGCTCAAAAGAGCCAAAGACACAGGATGTCCGGATGCAGGCCTGGTGGCGACTTATTTTCAATACGGTCGTTACCTTCTTATCAGTAGTTCCAGGCCAGGAGGAATGCCGGCCAATCTGCAGGGCCTCTGGAGCTGGCAGATGAACGCACCCTGGAACGCCGACTATCACACGAACATCAACATCCAGATGAACTATTGGCCGGCGGAAGTGTGCAATCTGGCCGAATGCCACGAGCCGCTGTTCGATTTGATGGACAGCCTGGTGGAACCGGGCTCGCGGACAGCCAAGGTGCAATACGGCGCGGGCGGCTGGGTGGTGCATCATCTGACCGACCCGTTTGGCTTTACGGCGCCGGCCGACGGAGTGCAGGGAATCTGGCCGATGGGAGCGGCGTGGCTGTGCCAGCATCCGTACGAGCATTACCTTTTCAGCGGCGATAAGGAATTCCTGGCCAAACGGGCGTATCCGCTGATGAAGGGGGCGGCGCGGTTTATGCTGGACTACCTCGTGGAGGCGCCGGCGGGGACGTCGGTGGCGGGGAAACTGGTGACTAATCCCTCGGTTTCGCCGGAGAACACGTTCCTCCTGCCCGATGGAAGACGCGCCTCGTTCACGTACGGCTGCACGATGGACCTGGAGATCATCCACGACCTGCTGACCAATTGCGTCGAGGCCGCCACGGCGCTCAATACCGATGCCGATTTCCGCGCGGAGTGCGCGGCGGCGCTCGAGCGCCTGCCGCCGCTGCAGATCAGCAAGAACGATGGACGGCTTCAGGAATGGATCGAGGACTACCGGGAAACCGAGCGACAGCATCGCCACGTGTCGCACCTTTTTGGGCTGCACCCTGGCCGGGAAATCTCCATCGCGACGACGCCCGAGTTGGCCGCCGCTGCCCGCAAGACGCTCGAAGCCCGCGGCGATGGTGGGACCGGCTGGAGCATGGCGTGGAAGGTCAATTTCTGGGCGCGTCTGCAGGATGGCGATCATGCCAACCTGATGCTCAACAACCTGCTGCGCAACGGCACGCTGCCAAACCTGTTTGACACGCACTCACCCTTCCAGATCGACGGCAATTTCGGCGGGACCGCCGGCATCGCCGAAATGCTGATTCAGAGCCACGCGGGGGAAATTCATCTTTTGCCGGCGCTGCCTAAGGCATGGGCGGCCGGGCATGTCAATGGTTTGCGAGCCCGCGGCGGATTTGAGGTGGATATCAATTGGTCGGGCGGGGCGGTTGTGGATGCGCGGCTGAAAGCAAGCCTGGCCAACCGCGCGCGGGTTCGCACGGCCGTTCCCGTGGCGGTGACGTGCGCCGGGCAGCCGGTCGCGATCACGCGGCCGGGGCCGCAGTTGGTGGAATTTGTGGCGGAGGCTGGGAAGACTTATGAGTTGCGGGCGGGGCAATAGAGGTGGAGTGCGGCGGAGACAGAGGTGCGCTGAGAGTTCCTTTGCTCAGGCAGACGCGAGTTGCACACGGGCAGGATGCCCGTGCCACGGTCGGGCTCTGGCCATCCGTGGCTTCTTCCCTCTGCGTTCCTGTTGAGAATTGACTACCTGGCCGCGAATCGAGATAAATGAAGAGCCCCCAACCCGTTATA
>PLML01000051.1 GCA_003141525.1 Bacteroidales bacterium | reverse complement strand
TACAATAAACCGGTTTCCCTTTTTCAAAGTTACTTCGCTGATTAATGATAGTATCAATGGCAATAGCTGTTTTACCAGTCTGTCTATCGCCGATAATGAGTTCCCTTTGTCCACGACCGATTGGAATCATTGCATCAATTGCCTTTATCCCTGTCTGCAGTGGTTGCTTAACAGGCTGACGGAAAATAACTCCGGGAGCTTTTCTCTCGAACGGAAGATTAAACAGTTCACCCTTTATCGGACCTTTGCCGTCTATCGGCTGACCCGTCGGTGTTATTACTCTTCCAAGAAGTCCCTCGCCGACTCCGATTGAGGCTATACGGCCTGTTCTCTTCACAATGTCGCCTTCGTTTATCTCTTCGGTCGGACCAAGTAAAACTGCTCCGATATTATCTTCTTCGAGGTTCAGAACAATAGCTTCCATACCATTTTCAAATTCAATCAGTTCATTCGATTCTGCATTTGAAAGTCCGTATATACGGGCAATCCCGTCACCAACGGTAAGTACTGTTCCGACTTCTTCCAGTTCAACTCCGGTCTGTATTCCTTCCAGTTGCTGTTTCAGAATCTTTGAAACTTCTGCCGGTTTAATATTTGCCATATTGTATCTTCTTAAAAATCTTTAATTGTTATTTTTTTCTATTTGGGAGTTACAACACTTCCAATAAGTTCTTTTTTTATCTTACGAAGTTTATTCCTTATACTTGCATCGATGTAATTGTCATCAATCTGCAGGATAAAACCACCAACTATTTCAGGATCAATGTTTTCTTTAAGTTCAACCTTAGTCTTGAAACCCTCTGAAATAAGATCAGTAATCTGCTTTTTAACTTTATCATCAACTTTAACAGCGGTAGTAAGGACAGAATCTGTGATTCCCTTGAATTTCTTTGTTTCATGGATAAATACTCTTGCAATTGCAGGAATAAAGCTTTCTCTCCCGTTTTTCACAATCAGGTCTATAAGGGAAAGTGTAATTTCTTCGACGTTGCCCACAAGCATTTTATGAAATATAGCTTCCTTCTTTGAAGGAACAATAATCGGGCTGTGAAGGAACTCTTTTGTTTCCACTATTTTGCATATCTCTGAAATAAAGATCATATCCTGATAGACTTTATCAAGCATCTTTTTTTCGAGAGCCGACTGAAAAATTGCCCTTGAGTATCTTACTGATATTTTGCTGTCGTTCATTACAGGTTCCGGTTCCTAATTCTTATTGAAATCAATCTCTTTCAGATAATTATCGATCAGTTTTGCCTGTTTACCCGATGGTTTAAGTTTTTCACCCAGTAGTTTTGAAGCTATGTCAACCGACAGGGTTGCAACCTGTTCATGAATTTCAGAGAGTGCCTTGAGTTTTTCGTTTTCAATTCCTGTTCTTGCTTTCTCAATAAGCTTATCAGCTTCCTCTGTTGCTTTTCCTTTAGCTTCAGAAATAAGCTTGTCGCGCACCTCTCTGGCTTCCTTCAGTATTCCTTCGCGTTCTTCCCTTGCTTTGCGAAGAATTGTTTCATTATCGCTCTGAAGTTTCAGCATCTCTTCTCTTGCTTTTGCTGCTGATTCAAGAGAGCCTTTAATCATCTCATCCCTCGCTTTCACAGCAGAAAGAATGGGTTTCCATGCAAATTTGGAAAGTATCAGGAGAAACAAAATAAAAATCAGAACAGACCAGAAAATAGTCCCGACTCCGGGAGTAACGAGATTGTTAGCTAAAAGTATCATAAGTATTCAGTTAAATCAAATTAATTAAAAGGAAGGCCTGCAACCAACCGTTACAGGCTCCATTCTTTTCAGTCTTATTTTGAAATAAGAGCAACAACAATTGCGAATAAAGCTGCTCCTTCAATTAAGGCTGCAGCAATGATCATTGCAATCTGTATCTTGGAGTAAGCTTCCGGCTGACGTGCTATTGCATCCATCGCCGATCCACCTATTCTACCTATACCGAGCCCTGCACCTATTACTGCGAGACCTGCTCCGACTGCTGCCATTGTACCTGTCATAATAACTAGTTTTAAATTAAACAATAAAAATTAATGGTTTTCCTGTACCGCCATACTTATAAACAATGCTGACAATAGAGTGAATATATATGCCTGAAGGAATGCTACCAGAAGTTCGAGGAAATCCATGAAAATCACGAATAAGATTGATACTGGGGCTATAGAAAGGGAGTTAAAGATGAAGATCAGGCAAATTAGACTTAATACAATTATATGCCCTGCTGTAATATTTGCAAACAATCGAATCATCAGGGCGAATGGCTTTGAAAATAATCCGATTATTTCAACAGGTATCATAATCGGCAACAGCCAGAAAGGCACCCCTGGTGCTGCGAAGATATGTTTCCAGTATGTCTTGTTTCCGCTGAATTGTGTAATAAGAAATGTACATGTTGCCATAACGAATGTCACGGCAATATTCCCTGTTACGTTCGCACCAAAAGGTGGAGGAAAAGGGATCAGTCCCATAAGGTTATTAATAAGAATAAAAAAGAATGCCGTAAGAAGGTAAGGCATATACTTTTCATATTTATGTCCAAGGTTAGGGATTGCAATATCGTCACGCACAAAGAGTATGACCGGTTCCAGGAAACTCTGTATACCTTTTGGATGGCTGATGCCCGATTTCCTGTAAGACCGTGAGAGTGAAAGAAATAATAAAAGACCAATTATAGCAGCGGATAACATTCCGATTACAGCCTTTGTCATTGAAAGGTCAAGCGGAAGGTTTTTTTCATCAACGGTTCCTTCTTTATTAACCGAAACAATTTTACCCTGAAGATCGCCTTCTTCTTCAATTTTATAGCCTTTATATTCATTCCCGTCAGCCAGTTTTTTCGAAGAGAATATATCAAGCCCTTTCTCTTTGCTATAAAGAATTACCGGAAGATAAATTTCAACATTATCGCCGTTCTTCTTAGTCAAAATATGCCATTCATGTGAATCGGCTATGTGATCAAGAATAAAAGTGCTGGCGTCAAATTTCCCTTCAGACTCCGTTTTTTCTTTAACTTCCTGACCAAAGACTGAAATAGTTGTTCCAGCAAGGAGAAGCAAGAAGAAAAAACCAATTAAAATTCTTATTTTCAATTCAGTGTAAGTTTCATAAAGCTTTGCCTTTCAGAGTTTTCACTATAACCCATATAGTAAACAAAGTGAGTGTTAAATATAAAACAAAAAACATTAAAACAGACGGCAAAGAGCTTTTTTTAGCGACAATGAACCACAGGAGTGCAAATACAATCTCAAGCAGGAACTTCAGGCTCACTGCAACGAGACTGTATAATGTCTGACTGTCTGGTTCTTTGGTCTGGCCTTTTAAAAAAATCAGAATAGTATTGAATGCGATTACCGAAAAAGAAGAAGATACGATTACAATATCACTAAAGAGAAGATTCAGTTTGACTATCGATATAAGTAAATACACTGTTATTATCAACAATATATTAAATAATGCCAGTAAGGAAATGTATTTATGAAGTAGTTTCAAGAATGCGGATCACTTAATAAAATCTTTGATTGCGGTGTATATTGCAGCAAAAACACCAAGAAGCGAAAGGACTATTGTAAAAACAGGGGTATTCCAACCAGTCAGCTTATCAAGTTTAACGCCACCCCAGACTGTAATAAGAATAATACCTATCATCTGAAATGCCAAACCTGAATACCTGGCGAAGTCTCTTATCCCCTTATTTTGCAGGTTTTTCTGGCTCTTTTTCTTTGATGTTTCCTGCTCCGGCATTAATATCGGTATCACTCATTTTACAGTTTCCTGAAAATACAGCTCCAGGTTCAATTGATAGCTTTGATGTAGCTATATCTCCATGAATTTTTGAAGAGGCTTTCAGGTTAAGTAACTGTCCAACAATAATTTTGCCTTCAATAATTCCTGCTACTTCTGAGTTTTTGCAAATAACTTCCCCTTTAACCTTCCCTGTTGTACCAACAACAACTTTACCCTTTGTATTAAGATTTCCGGTAAGAGATCCATCGATACGGATATCTCCATTGGATTTGATATCACCGGTTATGTCCGTTCCAAGGCTTATAAGGTTTATAGCGGTGTTATCCGGTTCATTGAACTTTGCCATATTTTTTAAATTTTAAGAGATACAACCTTAATTACTTACAAATATAAAAACTATTGGAGACAAAAATAAAAACGGTGTATTATTCCGGATCATAAGCCCACTTTACGTAGACAGAGCCCCAGGTAAATCCTCCTCCGAATGCAGCAAGTATCAGAATATCTCCTTTTTTGAGTTTTTTTTCATATTCCCAGATGCACANNATTATACGAAGATTTGCCTGATGAGGAACAAGCCACGCAATATCTTCAGATTTAAGATTATTCCGCTCCATAATCTCTACTGCAACATTGGCCATGTTTACCACTGCAAATTTAAAAACGCTCTGGCCTTCCTGGTATATGAAGTGTTCTTTTGCATCCACTGTTTCATGAGAAGCAGGCTTAACAGATCCTCCGGCTTTTAGATGCAGATACTTTCGTCCTGAGCCGTCAGTATGAAAGATATAATCCATTATCCCTAACTCCTCAGTTGTAGGTTCAAGCATAACTGCTCCTGCAGCATCTCCAAAGAGCGGACAGATGGTCCGGTCGGTGTAATCGGTAATTGATGACATTTTATCTGCACCAACTACGATAACTTTTTTATATCTTCCTGTTTCCACATATGCTGCACCTGTTTGCAAAGCAAAGAGAAATCCCGAGCATGCGGCATTAAGATCGAAACTAAAAGCATTTTTAATTCCGCACTTATCAGATATGATGTTGGCAGTTGCCGGAAAAAACATATCAGGCGTCACTGTGGAACAAATAACGAGATCGACATCTTCAGGTGCAGTTTTTGTTTTCAGTAATAACCCTCGTACTGCCTGCTCGCCCAGATCTGAGCTTCCGAGTCCCTCTCCTTTAAGTATTCGTCTCTCCTTAATACCGACTCGTTGCATGATCCATTCATCGGAAGTATCGACCATTTTCGAAAGTTCCTGATTTGTCAGCTTGTATTCCGGCACCCAGGCATTGATTCCCGTAATGGCTGCACGTATTTTTTCCATAATTATATTGCTTCTTTAATCTTTTGTGCCAGGTTAGCATGCACCACACCCCTGGTTTGCAGGACCATGTTCATTATGGCTTTCCTTTTTGAAATTCCATGTCCGATAACAACATTGGCATTGATACCGACAATTGGTGTTCCTCCAATGTTTTCCCAGTCAAGACGATCAAAATATGCATCTTTAAGATTTCTGCTTTTATATAAATGATGAAATGCTTCTCCCATTTTTATAATAACATTCCCAACAAAGCCGTCACAGACTATAACATCGGTCATGGTTTCCCGGAAAAGTGCATTTCCTTCAATATTCCCAACAAAATTCAGCCCCGGATATTCTTTCATCAGCTCATATGCAGCTTTTACTGCAGGAGTACCTTTTGTTTCTTCCTCTCCTATATTAAGTAATCCTACTGTGGGATTATCTTTCCCCAGAACATGTTTTGCATAGATACTTCCGAGTATTCCATATTGCAAAAAGACATCCGGTTTGCAATCAGGATTCAATCCTACATCGAGGATAACAAAATCGCGGTCATCGACACAGGGTAATACGGTGACGAGTGCCGGTCTAAGAACACCGGGTATCATGTTAACGGTATAACTTGCTCCAACAAGCATAGCCCCTGTGTTACCTGCACTACAGAAACCATCAAGATTGCCATTTTTCAGCATACCATATCCGACTGCTATACTTGAGTCCTTTTTTTGTGAGAATGCTTTTGCTGGATGATCCGCCATTTCAATTACCTGCGAAGTGTGAACTATTTCAAACAGGGACGGTTCAATTTCCATCTCACCCAGTTTCCTTAAAATCGAAGATTCATCTCCGATAAGGACAAGCTTCTCATTAGCTGATAAATGCTTAAGGGAATCAACCGCGCCCTCAATGATTGAATCAGGTGCGAAATCACCACCCATAACATCAAGGCCAATTCTCATATTACATTTTTTAAATTAGGCGAGTTCAGGCAGTTGCCTTTTTCTCTATAGCAAGCTTACCCCGGTAAAATCCACACTCAGGACATACCCTGTGATACAGAACTGAAGATCCGCAGTTTGAACAACTTGCCACTGTAGGCGCAGTTGCCTTGTAATGTGTTCTGCGTTTATCTCTTCTGGTCTTAGAATGTTTGTGTTTAGGATGTGCCATTTTAAATAAAATTAATTATCGTTAATTAGTTTTTTCAATTCGTCCCATCGCGGGTCGCTCTCATTTTCCTCTTCTACGATTAGCTCTTCAAGCTTTTTCAACATTACAGGATCGCACGTGCTTTTTCCATTCTTATCAGGAGGATGCACCCTTTTTATCGGCAAAGCCAGTATAATGAATTCATATATCTGCTGTTGCAGATCCAATTCATAGGAATCGGGAGGTAATGAAAGAATGTCCGGATCTATTTCTTCGATACTTTTCCCAAATTTAACAAGTAACCTGTTATTACTGTAAACGGGTTGGGAAAACATCTCCAGACATCTGTCACAGCTTATTCTAACGCTTCCTGAGACCTTTACAAGCATATCCAGATGCGAGGATCTCTTGTCCATCTCAACATTAGCAATAAGGCTTCCTTCCTTAACTTCCGATTCCTCAAACTGTTCAAAAAACTCTTTATCAATCTCAAAATCAAATGTGTGGTGCCCTTCCTTTAATCCACTCAACGGTATGGTATATGATGAGGACATCTCTTTAAATTTTGGTTTGCAAAAATATGAATCCTTCTTCAATTAAAAAAATTATCAACAAAAAAGTAACATTTATTGTCATAAATGGCCAAATACCGACAGAAAAACGCTGTTTACCGAATTCCTCTTAGCCGCTACTTATAAGAGAATTACTTTTAACGTAGATTAAATACATTAAAATTATGAGACACAGAGATTATCACCACTACAGAGACTATCCCCGCTTCAGGGACAGGGAACATCATCCCAGGGTGAGCATAGGGTTATTCTTTATTGTTTTTGGTGTGGCACTTCTGGTTGCAACAAATGATTTGTTAAACCTGGGAAGTGTCAGCAGTTATTTTACCTGGGAAACAGCAATGATCTTCATTGGCGTATTGCTTTTATTAAACCTTCATTTCACAGGAGGTTTATTGCTTATTGCCGGAGGGATCTGGTTTTTAAAGGATCATATCTTCGTAACTACTCCTGAAATCTTCAGAAATTTCTATTGGCCGGCCGTTATAGTTATTATTGGCCTGTCATTTATTTTATCATCGTTTTTTAGAAGAAAAATATAAATTGATAATTGAAAAACAAATACATTTACGATTATGGAAACAAATGAAAACTACAGAGATGAGCGTCGTCAAGCCAGGGATGAGCGTCGTCAGCTTAAGCACGAACATCATCACCTTCAGCACAACCGCCCGATTATAGGAGTGATTCTTGTACTGGCCGGACTATTCCTCGTAATGAGAAATACCGGTTTCTTCCCTGATTTTATTGATCATGTTATCTTCAGCTGGCCAATGCTTCTAGTTGCTATTGGTCTGGTTATGACCCTGGGAGCCGCAGAAAAAACATCCGGTGTAATTGTTATGGCAGTGGGAGCATTTTTTCTGATTCCCATGATATTCCGTGAAACCTTTCATGCTTATAATATGTTCTGGCCCTCAATTTTTATTATAATCGGGGTTATTTTCATATTCTCAAAACGCCGTGGATGGAACGCCGTCAGCTCAACCGGGGTTATTGGAGACGATTTTATTGATTATGTAAATGTTTTCAGCGGTGGCGAACGCCAGATAGTTTCAGAAAACTTCAGAGGGGGAAAGATATCTGCTGTTTTTGGAGGAATGGAACTCGATCTCACCAAGGCAAAGCTGGCACCAGGAACAAACGAACTAGAGATAGCATGTGTATTCGGAGGAGCTACGTTAATTGTACCCGATGACTGGAATATTTCAATTGCGGTGACACCAGTTCTCGGGGGATTTAGTGATTCCAGAAAATTAATCCCGGGCAGAACCATAGATACTACAAGACAGCTTGTAATAAAAGGTGCAGTAGTATTCGGGGGTGGCGAAATAAAAAGCTATTAATCAATTTATGAATGAATCATCCGATACTTACAAACAGGATACGATTTATAGTGTGGTGGCTGGTCTGGATTTTTCTTGCTCTGGGCCAGTCGCTGCTCTTTTATTATGCCTTCGGAAGCTTTATTGAAATAAGTCTCGTTGATAGCCTGGTATCTTTGATTATCTTTTCAGGGATTGGCCTTTCATTATGGTTTCCGTTCAGGTTTTTTAATTCAGGAGAAATCCGCACAACAGCTCTCATTTCAAACCTTATTGCAAGTGGAGCGCTTTCTATCACACTCTGGGTTCTGATAACGAAGTTTATAATGACAACTGTATTGCCGGAACAAAACAATTATCAGGCATATTGGGCTTCAACATTCCCGTACAGAGTAGGATCAGGTGTTTTTATTTACGGCCTCATTATTCTCACATATTATCTTTTCGAAAGCCTAAGCAAGCTTTCTGAAAAAAAAGCTAAAGAAGCACAGCTGGAGAGCCTGGTAAAGGAGACTGAACTTAAGATGCTCCGGTCGCAGATCAATCCGCATTTTCTCTTCAACAGCCTCAATTCAATCAGCTCCCTTACCATTACCGACCCTGAAAAAGCCAGGGATATGGTTGTCAAGCTATCGGAATTCATGAGATATGCCCTTTCAAGAAAAGACGAACAACCTGTCTCCCTGCAAAATGAGCTTGATAACCTGCGGTTATATCTGGATATTGAAAAGGTAAGATTCGGCGATAAGCTTACAACAGAAGAGATTATTGAAAATAATTGTCTTGATTTTAAAATTCCGGTAATGCTGTTACAGCCACTTTATGAGAATGCTGTTAAGCATGGTGTTTATGAAAGTACTGAAAGCGTAAGAATTATAACAAAGGCAAAGATTATTGACGGTTATATTGAAATAATTATAAGCAATAATTACGATCCTGCCCCGTCATTAAAGCGCGGGACCGGAACCGGTTTGTTAAATGTTACCAGGCGGCTTGAACTATTCTACGGCAATAAGGCATCAATAAAAACATCAAAAGAAAATGGGATTTATACAGTAAACCTGTATATACCAACAGATAATTTGTAAATATCATTTCGAAATTAATATTTAAATTTAGGGTCAGAAACATTGAAGGACTTTTAAAGCTGCTAAGGGATATAAGGAAAATATGGATAAGATCAGAATAGCAATAATTGACGATGAGGCTCCGGCACGGGAAATAATAAAACATTATTTGAATGAGGTGGATTCCATAGAGGTGATTGCTGAATGTGCGGATGGCTTTTCAGGTTTGAAATCAATTTCATCAATGAAACCTGATCTGGTTTTCCTTGATATCCAGATGCCCAGACTTACCGGCATTGAATTGGTTGAGGTTCTTACCGAGAAACCCGAAATTATATTCACAACAGCTTATGATCAGTTTGCAATAAGAGCTTTTGAGCTTAATGCTGTAGATTATCTTATGAAACCTTTTCAAAAAAGACGATTCCTTGATGCAGTTAAAAAAGCGATTGATAAGATCCGGTCAGGGAAAGGGAATAAAGAACCGGCGAGCCAGCTCCTGTCAATAAAGCCCGAACCTTCTTCCCCGGTCAACAGGATTGTAGTGCGCAAAGGAAATGCCATCAATCTTATACCTGTTGAACAGATCAAATACGTTGAGGCACAGGATGATTATGTGATGATCTATCATTCGGCCGGCAAAGCTCTTAAACAACAAACAATGAAGTCTTGCGAGGATAATCTTCCCAAAGCTGATTTTGTAAGAATTCACCGGTCATATATTGTAAAAGTTGAAGAGATAAAACGTATCGAGCCGTATGGCAAGGACAACCATGTAGCAATACTTCAGTCGGGTGATAAGCTGCCTGTGAGCCGGGCCGGGTATAAGCATCTGAAGGAGGAGCTTAATTTCTGAAACCTTTGGCCCCCCAATCCCCCTAAGGTATAAATGAAGGGCCTTACCTCTTTAACCGGTTTTCTTTTTCCCACTTACTAAATATTGCAGATAGCGGGCGATATTTACGGAACCTGAACAGGGGTACAGGATCATATCCGTGGGTCCCGCCTGGTCTGCATCTGAGTATACGTCCTGTTCCTAATAACAGCCCTGTAAATGGCCCATGTATCTTCAGGGCATCAAGCATATATTGTGAACATGTTGGAACATGGCGGCATGAGGGTCGTAGAAACGGGGAGATTGAATACCTGTATAAGAGTACAGGAAGAGATAAAAGAAATGATAATACCGCATTGATTAACTTAATCATTATACAAAGATAATAACTGCTATCTTAGCTGCAACGTGCTGGACGCAAGGTACAGGGTGCAAGCTGCAAGTAAGGTTGACGGGTTTGGGATGTTAGCCGGTTTTGCCCCTACTCTGTTGAGCTGTTTTGCCCTTGCGCCATTATTTCTGACAAAATGACCAATCAGAACTGTCATAGAGAGTTTGGCAAAGGTTTTGCAGTAAGTGATAAAATTAAAATTTTGGAGGAATGAAATTATGAGTATCTGGGTAATTTTTATAGGATTCATGATCCTGAGCTGGATTGTAAGCATGACCTTGAAATCAAAATTTAGTAAGTATTCTAAAATACCTCTTGATAATGGCATGTCAGGCCGCGAAATAGCTGAAAAGATGCTGCGTGACTATGGCATTACAGGCGTAAAAATCGGAAGCGTTGAGGGTCAGTTGACAGACCATTATAATCCGGTTGATAAAACAATCAACCTTAGCAGGGAGGTGTATGAAGGCCGGAGTATTTCATCAGCAGCAGTGGCAGCTCATGAATGCGGACATGCAGTTCAGCATGCAAAGGCTTATGCATGGCTGGGGTTCAGATCCAGTCTGGTTCCGGCTGTCAGCTTTGCGTCTAAATGGGTACAATGGATATTGCTTGCAGGCATCCTGATGGTACGAACTTTCCCGGCATTATTGCTGGCTGGCATTGTTCTCTTTGCATTAACAACTATTTTCAGTTTTATTACACTGCCTGTCGAAATAGATGCAAGCCGAAGGGCTCTTGCCTGGTTATCAAATGCAGGCATAACTTCGTACCAGAATCATGAAAAGGCACAAGACGCACTTAAATGGGCTGCATATACATATGTGATTGCTGCTCTCGGATCATTAGCAACTCTGTTGTATTATATTATGATTTTTACCGGATCGAGGAGATAAACCCCCTTACCTCCCTTTCACATCCAGCCAGTGTGTCTTTTTTTCCACTGTTCTGAGCACCAGCCATATCAGCCCCGCAGAAACAGACAGCCAGATCCATATACTGGTCAGATAGATTCTTTCTGACAAAAAATAGTTTCTGAAAAGATCAAGGATGGTGAAAATGACAAAAATATTGACAAAGCTGTTGTATTCTCTTTTCAGAACATTTTTTACCGAAAAAGGAAGTTTTGGTCGAATATAGTTAAATGAATATGGGATAAAAGAACTTACTTTTTCTGACCATTTGTCATAAATATCTCCGAATTTTCTCCTGAGAAATTGCTCCTCAGCAAACATAATACGTTCATAATAAAGCCAATATATAAGAACAAATACGAATGTATCACCTATTGATCGTAAGAACAGAACCGGACCGAGCCACATGAAAAAATTCCCCAGGTATAGAGGGTGTCGTAAGATAGAATAGATCCCGGTAACATTCAGTTCATCAGCAATCTGTCCGTTAATCGTGTTACGACCCGAAGTATTTTTCGGGGTAAAGCCCACTGTTAAAATTCTGATTATCTGACCAAAAAGACTCACTCCAAGAAAAATAAGCTCATCTCTCATATCAAACAATATTGTCTGCCTGTTACCCATATACATTGCCAGGATGCCTGCAACAATTATAAATACTGGCAGCCAGCTTCTTCTTTTAAATAACCAGTTACCGCTATTCTCAAATTCATGTACAAGGGCCATCTTTCGGTTTTTATTCGAATGGCAAAAGTATAAAAAATCCGGGAACTGATTTTAACAAGAGTAATCCTGTTTAATTCTTACCTGCCTCCGGAATTCCTTAAAAACAATTATTTGAATAATCCTGACCAATTATTCTGGAAAGATTTTTTATCTTTATCAGTTGTACTTAAACCAATTTTACAATGGCAAGTCTCAAGCTTTTACTGGGAATGATCCCATCGACTTCTAAAATCGAACAGACTGAAAAAGCATTGATTTCTGAATTTGAGAAGTTCCATGTTTTTTCGGAATCCGAGGTGTTGGCAAGATACAATAAGCTGAACGGACTGGTTAATTCTTCCGATTTCATTCAGAAATGCAAAGAAATCAAATCCCTTCAATACAAGAATTCTGAAGAATATGCAAAAGAGAAAGAGTTTAATTCCCTTCAGAAAGCAAAAGATATAATTCAATACTTTAAAACAATAGCCGGAACCAGTCTGAAAAGGTTTAAAGAAATGGATGGCTCCAGCAAAATACTGGATTTTGAGGCACTTGAAAAATTTGTTGAATCTCCTGAATTCCGTGAAAAACAAAAGATGAAACCATTCACCTTCAAGGACACGGATGAATACAGGAAATTTGATGAATACAAAACTCTTAAGAAGGATCCTGAAATAAAAGCATTTCTAAAACCACCAAAGAAATCTAAGCCATTTTTTAAACGAGCCAAGAAAAATCCGGAACCAAAAGTTGAGATGCCAAAAACCAGAGCAATATTGAGATTTGAAGAACTTGACAAACTGGTAAAATCCTCTGAATTCCTGGCAAAGAAAAACATGAAGCCGATAACCTTCAAAGATTCTGAAGAGTATAAAAAGCTACTTGAGTATAAAAGAATCAAAGGAAGTCTTGAAATAAAAGAGTTTTATAAGTTCAAATCCTCGAAAGAATATGCAAATTATCTGAATACAGATGGTTCATCACGGCTAAAGAGGTACCATGAACTTAAAGAGTATGTTGCCACCCCTGAGTTTAAACAGAGAAAAGAATATCTTCTGGATAAGAAGAGATTTGAGAAGACTGAAATGTTCAAAGAAATTAAGGAATACGAAAAGCTGAAGAAGAGCAGCGATATTATCTGGTATTACAAAGTTAAGGACTCAGACAAATTTGATATTCTGAAGAGCAGAGAACTGACATTCAGTGATGAGTTTGATGGTGAAAAACTTAATACTAAAAAATGGCTGACAAATTATTACTGGGGCGAGAAGTTGCTTAAAGACAGATATTCCGTTGAATCAGATCTTCAGGCATATACCGAGAAAGAGAATTTTGAAGTCCGGAACAGCGTTCTGAGGATCAGCACTAAACCCCAGCGGATTACAGGGAAAGTCTGGTCTTCTGCCAATGGTTTTACAACAAAGGAGTTCAGCTATACTTCAGGACTTATAAATTCGGGTACCAGCTTCAGGCAGAAATATGGAGTTTTCACGGCAAAAATCAAACTCGGAAATCCCGATGCAAAAAGCGCTTTCTGGATGCTTGCTGATAAAATCACGCCTCATATTGACATCTGCCGCACATCAAAGGGTAAAGTGTGGTTCGATTATTTTCCGGCTAATGGAAATACTTCAAAAACATCTATTGGTTCACGTTATTCAAATAATTATTTTATCTATACCCTTGAGTGGACTTCCGATAAACTTGTGTGGAAAATAAACAATACTGAGGTTTTCACTCAGACCTCCGGGGTTCCGCAGGAGGCAATGTATGTTCTGTTTGCCGGTGGACTGGATAAACCAATTAACGGGATGACTTCAATTGAAATTGACTGGGTAAGAGTGTATAAGGCTAAATAAGAATAATTTTTAATGAATATGTTGCGTAGAGACGCCCAAATCGGGCGTCTCTACTGGTTTAATTTCATTTGGTTGACGATAAAATATAAGATACAACCCTTTTTATTATCAGAATCAATATAACTATTGTAATTGTTATCATTGTTGTTTTGTTTTTTTCCATTCTATTTTTCAGCAGATGAAGTGCCTGTCATTAATTTGTATACAGCAATAATCAACTTATTTATAATTATTTTAAATAATAACAACGTAACAGGGAATTTGTTTAGTTAACTAAAAGGAAGTAGAGACGCCCAAATTGGGCGTCTCTACTTATTTAAAACCTGGCGTTTCTACATATTCAATATTGTTTGTTGCATTACACTGGTGTATATTTGTACTGTTCAGATATTAATAAATAATGGATGGTGAAATATTATCTCCCAGTGAAAGAAGACGCTACAGCAAACAAATAATGATCCCGGAAATCGGGTTACGGGGTCAGGAAAAGCTGAAACATGCAAAAGTACTTGTTATTGGTGCCGGAGGATTAGGATGCCCTGTTCTTCAATATCTGACAGCAGCAGGAACAGGAAAAATAGGAATAGCCGAATTTGATACAGTTGATGAAACCAATCTTCAAAGACAGGTCTTATATGGATCAACTGATGTAGGAAAACTTAAATCAATAATTGCAAAAAGCCGTCTCGAGCATTTAAATTCATTTGTGGAGCTTGAAGTACACAATCTCAGGTGTGACGCTTCTAATTCGCTCAGGATTTTAAGTAAATACGATGTGATAGTTGATGCAACAGATAATCTTGATACAAGGTACATTATCAACGATGCCTGTGTCATTCTTGGAAAACCGATGGTTCACGGAGCCATCTATAAATATGAAGGAGCAATTTCTGTATTTAATTATAAAGGGGGACCAACTTACAGATGTTATAATCCTCAGGCAAAGAATGATGATTTTAAAAATCCTTTACCCGCGGGAGTAGGATTATTTGGCGTTCTTCCGGGAATTATTGGAACCTATCTTGCCAATGAGGTAATTAAAGTAATTACTGAAACAGGTGATATCCTGCGTGGTAAGGTTCTGTTAATTAATATCTTAACAAATACTTTTCGTACATTTTCCATCGCAAATATTCCTGAAAACCATAACATAAAAAGTTTGGAGTGAGCTTTGTATTGATGAACCAATCTCACCTAAGCTGGTCTGATCATTTAAAAATGCATTAACTTTGCTCCCCGGTTATTCCATTAGTGGACAGATATTTCTTTTAGATTTATGAAACTATTCCTGAAAATAGGAAAACTTTTTGCAGTTCTGATCCTCACAGTATCAATAATTCTTATTTCAGCCTCATTTCTGCTTAAAGATAAGGTTGGATTTATTATTCTGAAATCCCTTAATAAGAATCTCTCAACTAAACTTGACGTTGGTTCGTACAGGCTGTCATTTTTAAGAAAATTCCCGAAAGCTTCACTTGAACTTAGAAATGTGTTTGTTCATTCATCTCCGGATTTTAATTCGGCTGCATTTAAAGGAATAAATACAGACACTCTGCTTACGGCCCGTTTTGTTTCTGTTGAATTCAAAATAACCGACATAATCAAAGGAATCTATACTATCGACAGGATTGGAGCCAGATTTGGGAAAGCGAATTTTTTTACCGATACAGCAGGCCATGTAAATTACAATATATCAGTAAAAAATAATTCTGTCGGCGGTGTCGAAACACTAATTGATCTGAAACGAATTGATATTACTGATATCACTGCTAATTACAATAGTCTGTCAGCTCATCTCATAATTACCTGTGCAATTAAAAAGGGCAAGCTGAAAAGCAGGATTACAGGGAATAATATAGATTTTACTGCCGGAACTGAGATCCAAATAAGCAGGTTTCAGCTTTACGATTTCAGCACCGATAAAAATATCCCGGCAAAGCTTGATCTGGATCTTCTTAGTTCGAGAAGCGGAATAAGGCTCAGAAAAGGTATTTTATATATTGATAATTTTAATTTCGGAATTGAAGGGTTAGTTGCTTCCGATAATAATCTGGATCTTAATGTAACAGGTCATAATTTAGATATTGCGAAAATCCGTAATTACCTTCCTGAAAAGTATCTGAAGTTAGTCTTTGATTACGATCCTTCAGGGACAATAATTGCAAATAGTAAAATAAAAGGTCTGTTGAGCCGGACATCAAATCCACATGTTGAAATCAACTGGCAGCTAAAGAATGGAAGGATTGCTTACAAAAAATCGAAACTTACTTTCAAGGATCTTTCTTTTACCGGACACTTATCAAACGGAACGAAAAATGGGTACAAGACGAGCTCTGTTTCAATCACTGATTTTAAAGGAAAGCTTGGATCTTCAGAATATACTGGGGCTGTAATTCTAAAAGACTTTAATAGTCCCCTAATTGATCTTTCACTTAAAGGGAAGGTCGTCCCCGCCGAATTGAAGGAGTTTTTCAATATTAAGGAGATTTCAACGGCTCAAGGTTCTGTGGACCTCGATTTGAAGCTTGTTAACTGTATATTGTCAGATAAAAGTTTTTCTCTTAATGGATTTGTTGATATGAAACCTGAATCCAGTCTGGGTTTTAATTCATTGACTCTTGGGCTGAATAATAACAAAATTCTTTTCAGCAAGGTGACCGGGAATATTATAATTCAAAATTCCATCAGAGCAAATAATGTTCAATTTAACTACAAGGGACAGAATATTAAACTTGACGGAGAATTTAAAAATCTTCCTGAATGGCTTTCAGGAAGAACCGTAATGATGTCGGCAAAAGCTGATGTTTCTTTCGACAAACTGATTCCTGAAACATTTTTTAAGAATAGTCAAATTACAGAAAATTCAGATCATAGCCAAAAAGGTATTTCTCTGCCCGGAGATATTATCCTTGACATAAATTTTCGGATTGACAGTCTTTCTTATAAAACTTTTTCCTCTTCAAGAATTGAAGGGACTCTCAACTACAAACCAAGGACATTTACCTTTAAATCATTAAAAATGAAATCATTAAATGGAGTGATCTCAGGTAATTGTTCTTTTACACAGAATAATAGTAAATTCATTATTTCAAGGGGTAGCTTTATTGTCACAAACATTGATGTAAATAAAGCCTTCACAACCTTTCACAATTTCGGTCAGAGCTTCCTGAAAGCTGAAAACATAAAAGGGACCCTGTCCGGCACGCTCGCGCTTCTTCTTCCCATGGACTCTTTGTTGAATTATAATATAAAATCACTGACCGCTGAAGGTAAATATCACCTTGTGAACGGAGCACTCATCAATTTTGATCCTGTAAAACAACTCTCTTCATTTATTGAACTGTCAGAACTTGAAAATATTAGTTTTGAGCAGCTTGATAATGACTTTTTTATAAGGAATAACTGGCTGTACATCCCCCAGATGGATGTCAAATCCTCTGCTGCCGATCTGTCTGTAAACGGGAAGCATAGTTTTGATAACGATTATGAATATCATGTTAAAATATTATTATCCGAAATTCTGTCTAAGAAAAGAAACAAAAACAAAAGCAATGTAACCGAATTCGGTGTGGTGGAGGACGATGGACTTGGTCGCACTTCATTGTTATTGAAAGTTTTAGGGAAAGGGGAAAATGCTAAAGTAGTATACGACATGAAAGCGGCAGGCACCGAGGTTAAGAATAACATTAAAAAAGAGAGGCAGACACTTAAAACAATATTGAACCAGGAATATGGATGGTATAAGAACGATTCTACGCTAAATCAGAAACCGCCGGAGAAGAAATCCCGGTTCAGAATTAAATGGGAAGATGAAGATACTGTAAAGAATACTCTGGACACGACTGTGGTAAAAAATGCAGTTAAAAAGAAATAAAAGGTAAATTGAATATTTTCCATCATAAAACTCTCTGGAAGTTGTTTTTGCTTCTTATCGCAGTACTCATCGGTATGGGTTCTCTCATTTACACCGAGTATCTTGTTTCGAAGCTTAGGGTCGAGGAGAGAAAAAACGTCGAATTGTGGGCAGAAGCGACCAGATTGATTTCACTTCCTGATACAATCCAGAATGTTGAGTTCCTCTCAACAATAATCGAGAATAATAATACTGTCCCTGTAATTCTTACGGATGAATCAGACAGTATCATCTCTGCCAGAAACTTTGACGCTAATAAATCCGGTGATTACAAATATTTCAGAAAGCAACTTGAAAAAATCAAAGAAAGAAACAAACCTATAGTTAATAATCTTGAAAATGGTCATTTTAACCTGATTTATTATAAGGATAGTATCATACTTACAATGCTGATATACTACCCGTACATTCAATTAGGAATAGTTATCTTCTATATTCTTGTTTCTTACCTGGCATTCAGGTCATCGCGAAAGGCTGAACAAAACCAGGTGTGGATCGGGATGTCGAAAGAGACTGCTCATCAACTTGGCACTCCGACTTCGTCACTTGCAGGATGGATAGAGATTATGCAAAATAAATATCCCGGAATTTCAATAACAGGGGAACTGGCCCGGGACGTAGAAAGGCTCGAGAAAGTGACTGAAAGATTTTCAAGGATCGGTTCAAGGCCATCGCTGACGAAAGAAGATATTGTAAGTATAATTTCGCGAACTATTGATTACCTGAAATCAAGAACATCCTCAAAGGTCAAGATCAATATTGATTACAGCATTGAGAAAACAGTTGAAGTTCCGGTAAATTCTGCCTTGTTTGAATGGGTCATTGAAAATGTATTTAAAAATGCAGTTGACTCCATGGAGGGAAATGGTGAGATAACTGTCAGGATTACGGAAACAGAGAAGCATGCATTGATAGATATCTCAGACACGGGAAAAGGAATCCCAAAATCGGCTTTTAATAAAATTTTTAACCCCGGCTTCACAACCAAACAGAGAGGCTGGGGTCTGGGACTATCCCTTGCAAAAAGGATAATCGAGGAATATCATAATGGAAAGATCTTTGTAAGACATTCGGAGGTAGGCAAGGGTTCCTGCATCAGAATTGTGATGAACAAGGATAAATTCTAATTGCTATATTTGCAACCCATTATGAAGAGAAAAGATATTGAGATTATGGCCCCTGCGGGATCCTATGAGTCACTTATGGCAGCGATCCAGGGGGGTGCCGACTCTGTCTATTTCGGAGTCGAACAACTCAATATGAGGGCTGCGTCAGCAAATAATTTCACACTTGAAGACCTCCGGAAAATTGTCTCCATCTGCAAAGAAAGGGGGCTCAAAAGCTATCTTACGGTAAATGTGGTTGTATATGACCATGAAATTGAACAGATGCACAGGATAATCGATGCAGCAGTGGAAAGAGGGATTACGGCTGTTTTAGCATCGGACCTTTCAGTTATCAATTATGCCTACTCTGCCGGAATTGAGATTCATCTTTCAACACAACTGAATATCACCAATATTGATGCACTAAAGTTTTATGCCCAATGGGCTGATGTGGTGGTTTTAGCCCGAGAATTGAATCTTGATCAGGTTGCATATATTTTCAAAAGCATCAGAGAACAGAATATCACCGGTCCAAAAGGAGAGTTGATTAAAATTGAAATGTTTGTTCACGGCGCTCTGTGCATGGCAATCTCCGGTAAGTGCTACTTAAGCCTTCATGAAAATAATAAATCTGCAAACAGGGGGGAATGCTACCAGACTTGTCGCAAATCGTATTTAGCAACCAGTATGGAATCCGGATATGAACTGGAGATTGATAACGAATATATTATGTCTCCAAAAGATCTCTGTACAATCGGATTTCTTGATAAAATGATTGATGCAGGTGTGAGAGTTCTGAAAATTGAAGGAAGAGCGCGGTCAGCAGAATATGTCAGAGAAGTATCTTTATGCTACAGTGAAGCATTAAGCTCCATTGAAGACGGCACATTCAATAAAGAGAAAACTGATTCATGGAGGACCAGGCTTTCGACAGTTTTTAACAGGGGATTCTGGGATGGTTATTACCTTGGCCAGACGATGGGAGAATGGAACACAAATTATGGATCCAGGGCGACAAAAAGAAAGGTTTATATCGGTAAGATCACAAATTATTTCACAAAACTTAATGTTGCCGAAATCAAACTCGAAAACGGAAATCTAAATAAGGGGGATACAATTCTTATTACCGGTCCGACTACCGGAGTTATTGAATACCAGGTTGATGAGATCCGTGTTGATCTGAAAGTAACAGAGAATGCTTTAAAAGGAGAATTGTGCTCAATTAAAACTCCCGATTATCTGAGAAGATCCGACAAGGTTTATAAGTGGGTCGATTCAAAAGAAATTAACCCCCTGGCCGCTTCGCGGCCTTCCCCCTAAAGGGGGATTAAATTGTGGAAGTAACAAAAATTACACTTGTGTGCAGAAATTAACCCCCCTTTAGGGGGGCAGGGGGGCAATGGAATTGTAGGTGGGCAACTTAAATCCATTTTATAGTTCTCGCTGCCTCAAGCACTTTCATGGCATTAGATTCAATATCATCTGAATCTGTCTTTACATAAATAATGTTTCTACTGTTTTTTTTCTTCAATCCAAACAGATATGCTTTATCGTAATAATGAAGAACTATTTCGATAGCCTTTGCAAAATCTCTTGTCTCAACAGCATTGATTGCATCTCGTGTTTTATCACCGCCAAGTCGTTTGCTTATCTTTAAAACGGATGATTTTAGAGATTCCGTAGGGTAAGTTGAATATTCTTCTAAAAGTCGTGGCAGCCTGGTTTTGACATCCATTACGAGAACAATGGCTTGAGTTTCCTGCATATTCAGATAAAAAGTGTCTGGCATGAAAATTGAACCGATATTCCGGCTTTCATCTTCTACCCAAAAAGGCAGTTCCCTGTTTAACTGCTTCCAGTCATTAAAAAGCAAATTCCCGAATTGTTCAGTTGTTGGCTGAGGTGGCTGTCCAAGAGCTCCGAAAGCGGAGCCCTTGTGGTTCGCAAGTCGCTCAAGATCAAGGACCTGCTGCCCTATGGACTTAAGATATCTTAGAATTTGAGTTTTACTGCTTCCAGTCATTCCTCCAAGTACAATCATTTTTCTTTTCTTAGAAAGACTTTCTAAAATATAACGACGATAAGACTTATATCCTCCATCCAACACATACACTTCAAGATCACCTAAAGAAAAGAGCCAGGCCATTGCTTCCGATCTCATACCGCCCCTCCAGCAATGAACAAGCAGTTTCCCTTTATTGGCAATCTTCAAACCTTGTTCCAGTTTGGAAAACAAAGCAGGAGCTGTATTCTTAAGCCCTTCAATAATTGCAGGCAATCGGCCCTCTTTTGTAAATTTTGTCCCAACCGCCTCTCTCTCTTTATCATCAAAAAGAGGAATATTGACAGCTCCGGGTATATTTCCAAAGTTAAATTCAGAAGGAGATCTTACATCAGCAATTTGAATGGTCTCTGAAAGTTCCAAAAACCTTCTTATGTTAATTTTCTGAACTTGCATGATTTTATTCTGGTACAGTATCACATTGTGTTACTTTGTGCAACACTTTGTGTTACTTAGTGGTAAAATAATTTTTTTCTACCATAAAGGGTTCTTAAAAAAACTTATTTCTTAAAATATTTTGCAAAAAGCCTTTTAAGCTCATCAATTCTGACAGGTTTGGAAATAAAATCTTTAATCCCGGATAGCTCGGCTTTCCTTCTTGTCTCAGGCATATTATCTGCAGTAAAGGCGACAATTAAAGCCGATTTGTCAAATTTAATAATTCGTTGCGCAGATTCGTAACCGTCCATCTCAGGCATGATAAGATCCATAAAAATGAGATCAAATTTCTGGGCTTTTGCCATCAGATAACCGGCATAACCATCATCAGAAAGTTCGTAGGAATAACCCAGACTTTTTAGCATTGTTCCGATAACATTCTGATTCATTTTGTTATCCTCAATTACCAGTATTTTTATATCGGTTCTTACACTACCAATTTCAACAGATAAAGTCTGATCCTCCAGAAAAGGAAAACTATTCTTGATTAAACTCAGTAACTCGCTGACATCAAATGGTTTTATAAGATAATGATCTATTCCAAGCGTAATGCAATTAAGCCAATTCCCCTTTTTATCATTTGAGCTGATCATAAGCATAACAAACTGAACTGAAAGCTTATTTTCCCATATCTCCCTGGCAGCATCAAATCCATTAAATTCCTCATCATCAAATATTATTACAAGGTTATATTTGTCGTGAGGATAATTCATATTTGCCCTGATCTGATTTACTGTTGATCTCTGGAAAGTCGTGATTGTAACTGTCAGGTCCAATTTGTGTAATGCTCCAAGGAGCTCCTCGTCCCGGTTCTGATTTCCCGTTATTACCAGTGCCCGGATCCTGTCAAATGATTTTATATTCTCAAATGAAAGTTCTTTTATTTGTCTGTCGTTTGAATAAGTAAGTAATGTAAATGATACTTTTGTACCCAGATCACCGGATATGCCTGATGGGCTGACTGCAGACAATTCTCCTCCCATAAGCTCAACAAGCTGCTTTGATAAAATAGTCCCAAACTCTGTGTCATCATTTGAACTAATTTTCTTTGACTCAATATTTACAAAATCGCCAAATATCTTCTTAAGGCTTGCTTTGTCAAAACTTCTTCCGGTATCGAGTAACTCAAATCCAAGAGTGACTATCCCGTTTTTGTTGTTTTTAAGCATGCATTTCAGCTGTATTTCGCCTTTTTCAGTATTTCGGACAGAGTGATTAATCAGGTTTGTAAGAACCTGCCTCAGCCTGAATGGGTCTCCAATGATACTTACGGGAACATTGTCATCGACTGTGCAAATTAAAATCAGCTCATTCGCATTTATATTTGTCTTGGCCAGATCGGTGCAATAGTTAATTTCTTCCCTTAAATTAAAAGGAACCTCATCGAGTATCATTTTCCCCGATTCAATTTTTGAAAAATCAAGGATATCGTTTATTATGCTCAGCAACACCTCTGTTGACCTGTACAGGAGGCCTACAATTTCTTTAATTTCTGGCGTAAGATGGTATTTTTTAAGCACATCCGTCAACCCAATAATCCCATTCAACGGGGTCCTGATCTCATAACTCATCCTGGCAAGAAACTCAGATTTTGCTTCATTTGCCCTGACTTCCTGTTTACGGGCAGATTCGAGCATAGTTACGTCAATCAGGATCTCCATCGTAGATTCTTCTCCAAGGAACATCACTTGTATGCTGTTCCTGTAAAGAACAATCTCTCCTATTTCTTTCTTAATAATTACAAACTGGTCGGGATTGAAAGATCCACCAAGGTTTTTTGAAAAATAATCATTATCAGCAGTCATTGTAGATTCAGGGAAGATCTTACCCTTCATATCTGCTTCGTTCAAATATGAATATTGACTTGCAGCGACCTTATTCGCCTTAAGTATTTCCCTGTTTTTATTATGTACAATCACGCCAACAGGCATCTCTTCAATCAGCTTGAACAGCATTTTTTCAGAGGTCTTTAAACCTTCCATTTCAGCTTTTTGGGACTTAAGATGCCGCCAGAAAATAAAAATGATGACCTGAATCAGCAATAAAGTTAACGTTACGATGAAAAGAGAGTTCAGGATTAAATATTTCTGAAAAAAAGTAGTTGGCGAGGTAAAGACAAGCCCCAATTCTCTTTGAAGAAGTTGTGTGGAATAATAAGATGAAATAATTTCCACCTTCTTACCATTAATAGTAGCGTTATGAATAATATTTGCAACTGAACCTCCGGCAAGACTTCTGGTAATTTTTCCCAGTTGTGAGTACTCAAGTTTGTTCGGATTATTGTCGTAAACTATTTCTCCGGAATCGCTTACAACCCATTGCCATTGATAGTCCTTAAGGTTAAATTCCGAAAACATAGCTTTAAAATATTTCTGATAGTCAACCGTAACGACAATATTTCCAATTGTTTCATTATTTTTTAATACAGGCAAATAGTAATTAAACTTCCTGTTATCCTGGACAAGTTTTTCCATTTTAAATATTTCACCCTGAAGGTGAAGAATAAAAGGTTGTTCGAGCCATTCGCCATTTTCATTATCTTTTTTCAATGTGAATTCATTCTTATTATTATCGTAATATTTTATCCCTGTAACAAGATCATTATACTTTGAGAAGAATAGTTTCATTCTTTCCTTTGCCATGAGCTGATTGTCAGGATTTGTAAAAAACAAGCTAAGATCTTCCTTAAACCCTATCTGATTTAAATCGCTTGAAAACCAATAATTAGTGCTGTCAACCTGAAGCCCGACAGTCTGTACCTGCCGGTCAAGTAATTTGACAATATAATCTATTTGTTTATTATACAGATTTCTATAATAAAAATAGTTGGTTAGCAATATTATCAGAAATGCCGAATAAACAAGAATAAGGATCCTTCTCATCTGGATAAAGTGTTTATCTCTTTAAGTATATTAAGTATATTAAGTATATAAAGATAATTTATAAATACAAAAGAAATCATATTACCTGTACTTGCCATTATCTCCATCCATGATATTCAGATAACTTCTATACCGGAGAAAAGAAATTTCCCCTTTCTCCACGGCACTTCTCACTGCACATTCCGGTTCATCAAGATGCAGGCAGTTATTAAACCTGCACTCTTTTGATTTACCGAAAATCTCGCGGAAAAAATGGTAAATCTCATTTCGTTCCATATCGACAACACCAAATCCTCTGATTCCTGGTGTATCAATTACAAATGCGTCGAATGGCATCTGATGCATTTCAGGAAATGTAGTGATATGCTTTCCCTGTTTATGATAATCTGAAATCTCCGCGGTTTTAAGATTAAGAAGCGGATTAAAGGCATTTAAAAGTGTTGTTTTCCCAACACCGGAATTACCCGAAATCAGGCTGGTTTTTCCTTTCATTAAACTTCTTAGAACATCAAGATTTGTCATCTCTTTCAGGGAGAGTCTGATACTCTCATAGCCGATCTTATTGTACATTTTCTCAAGGTATTCCATTTTAGATAACTCCTTCTCGCCATAAAGATCAGTTTTATTTATTATTATTTTTGCCGGAACCCGGTAGGCTTCTGCTGTGATCAGAAACCTGTCGATAAATTCTACCGGTGTCTCAGGAAGAACGATTGTGATCATGAGAAATACCTGATCAATATTTGCGGCCAGTATCTGAGAATGTTTCGATAGATTCGAAGCTTTTCTTAAAATATAATTTCTCCGGTCGAGTACTTCAGTAATTATTCCCGAATAAGTCTTCTTCTCCATTTCAAATAAGATATTGTCTCCGACAGCAACCGGATTTGTAGTACGGAATTCTTTGATCCTGAGTTTCCCTTTAATGGAACAGTCAATTATTTTCCCTCCCCCATAAAGAACCCTGTATCGGCTACCAGTAGATTTTAATACAACTCCTTTTTCCAATAGACAATAATTTGGAACAAAAATAAGTAAATTAATTATACAGATAGAGACGCCCAGGTTGGGCGTCTCTACAATATTTTGATTACAATTTTAAAATCGCTTAATTATCCGAAGCCATCAGCAGGAATGGTTTCATCTCAAAACTATGATAGTAAGGTCTTAATCTTTCAGTATTGTAATCTGAAAGTCTTACTATTTTTTTAGATGAAGTAACCACATCAATAGGCAGATTGTCGTATCTTCCGTTCTTCAGAACAACAATCCTCCCGTGAACACCTTTGAGAACAAGATCCAGAGCGAGATTTCCATATGCCATCGGAACAATGGAATCGAGAGCATCAGGATCTCCTCCGCGTACCATATAGCCAAGTTTCTGGTAAATTACATTAATTGTTTTCCCATGATTATGTTTTGCTGAAAGCTCTTTAAGTTTTGCTGATACCATATCCCCAATACCACCGAGTTTTGCATGGCCATAAGCGTCCTTTTCACTGTCAGAAAAAATCATCTCGCCTCCTTTAAACATTGCACCTTCCGATACGAGAACTACTGAATATTTGCTTGGATTTTGATTTCTGTCTTCAACAAGAAGTTTTGCAAGCTGATCTATTTCAAACTCATATTCAGGTATTACACACCTGTTGGCAGCACCTGCCAGAGTAGGCAGCATCGCTGTAAAACCGGCATATCTTCCGAATACTTCAAGAACCAGAAGTCTTTCATGTGAACCGGCCGATGTTCTTAAACTGTTGGTCATTTGAATGGTTCGTGAAACGCAGGTGCTGAAGCCAATACAGTAATCGGTTCCGGGAACATCATTATCCATCGTTTTTGGAATAGCAATAACATTTACCCCTTTTTTGTAAAGATGAACACCATAACTCAATGTATCATCGCCACCTATTGGAATAAGATAATCAACGCCGAGCCATTCAAGATTCTTGATAATCTCCGGCGTAATGTCATTATATTCAGCATTATAAGTGCCCTGTAGATGCTCAGGGACGCTTGATTTTGACATATGGCTTGGCCTGGTTCTGGATGTATGTAAAAAAGTCCCGCCTGTACGGCCTGCCTTATTAACTATGTCGTCTGTAAGGATCTGAAAATTGTTACTATTGTCTGCTTTTGCATCTCTTATTAATTCTGAGATACCAGCCCACCCCCTGCGAAGTCCTATTACTCTGTATCCTTCCCGGTTTGCACGGATTGTCACTGCACGGATGGCCGGATTTAGACCCGGGACATCGCCCCCTCCTGTAAGAATAGCAATTATCCCTTTAGTTGATTTCTGAGTTGCCATGATTTTTTGCTTTTTATTTGATTCCATTATTGATAAATTTAAGACCTCTAAAGTAAAGCTTTTTTCTTTTTAGTACAGTGGAAGATGAACTCGAAAACATAATTCATTCATAGGATTCAGCGGTTTTCAACCGTGTTTTGATATAATTTCAAGTTTCCCGACATCAACCACCTCGATAGTTTTTCCAAAGACTCTGATTATTCCCTCCTTTTTGAACTCCGACAATGTCCTTATGACATTTGCAGTGCTCATGCCAATGTAGTCCGCTATCTCTTTCCGTGAAACAGGCAGGTCGAAGACCCGTGATTTATATATTTCATTCGCAAAATAGAGTAAAACAAAAGCCACTCTTCCAATCAGATTTTTTTGCCTTATATCGAGGGTCTGAGAAATAATTTTATCATTGATCCTGGATATTTTGGTAAGAAGGCCCATAGCAAATCCTCCATTTTTTAAAAACAACTGTTTTATAAATTCCAGCTTTACCGTACAAACAACGGAATCTTCAAGTGCCGAAACAGAATACTGGTACTTTTCCTCCGAAAAAATACTCATATTGCTGACGAATTCAAATGGCCTGGTTATAGTTATTACCTGCTCATCACCTGAAGGCGTTCTCCTGTAAAGTTTAACCAGTCCGCTTTTAAGATATTTAAAATTGCTGATTCTTTCTCCTTCGTGATTTATTATTTCCCCTTTGCGGAAAAATTGTTCCTCTTTGTGATCGCATAATTCTTCTATTGCCGGATCAGTAAGGTAGGAAAATACTACATCCCGGAAATCACAACTTGCACATGAACATGGTTTTTTCTTTTCGTTCACACTTTTTGGTTTTTTACAAAATTATCAATTTCCTGATCACATTATCAATTTTCGATTTGTTTTATTGGCAAATTTAGACCTAATTTGAAAGTCTAAAAGCACAATTCTTCATTTTCACAAGCAATGATTTACAAAACTGATTATCACATTCATTCCAGTTACAGCGATGGAAGGTCTGCCCCGGAGGATTATATTACTCCAGCAATAGCTGCAGGACTGAGTGAGATTGGTTTTTCTGAACATCTTACACTATTCAAAGACCTTGAGAGTTGGAACATGAATCCTGTGAACATTTCTCCTTATATCAGTCACCTGGAAACCCTTCGGAATAACGTTAAGAATATTAAGATTAAAATTGGTCTTGAAGTTGATTTCTTTGCAGGCAAGGAAGAAGAAATCTACAGTTTCCTGCGTCCTCTGCCTCTTGATTATATAATCGGTTCAGTTCACTATCTTGGAGAGAAAACTGTAGATGTCGGTCCCGAGTTTTATGAAGGGAAAAGCATAGACAGGTTATTTGAATCGTACTTTGATTCTGTTCTTGCTGCTGTTGCTTCAGGTCTTTTTGATATAATCGGGCATTGCGATCTTATAAGAATATATGGATATAAACCTTCTGCTGACCTTGAACCTTTATACAGGAAGCTCGCCAATACAATGAAAACCCATGATGTTGCATTTGAGGTGAATACTAACGGAAGAAACCGTCCTCTGGCTGACTTTTATCCCGACCGGCGCTATCTTCGAATATTCAGGGAAGAAAATGTACCTGTTTGTGTTAATTCAGATGCCCATATGCCTTTACGGGTTGCGCAGTATTTTGATGAAGCATATGATTTATTGAGATATATTGGTTTTACCGAAATGGCGGTGTTTGACAAGAGGGTGAGGCGAATGGTGCCGTTTTGAAAATTCTTAATTGGCCCCCCATCCCCCCTAAAGGGGGGCTAATTCTCTCACATATAGAATATATTCTTAAAAATCGAGAGTTAAACCCCCTTTAGGGGGCAGGGGGCAAAAAATAAATAAATTATGAAAAAATCTATCAGACTTTTGTTGCTCCCGTTCTTTCTGGGACTTGGCACTGTAGCCTGCTCATCCCATAAGCTGAGCTATATCAAAACGACCGGTATGGAAGTTATCTCATTCAGGGCTTTACCTTTCAACCTTTCAGATATTAAGCTCCTTGATGGTCCATTCCTTCATGCGACAGAACTTGATGCCAAAACACTTTTAAACTATGAACCTGATCGTCTGCTTTCCCGATTCTATACTGAAGCCGGATTGAAACCAAAAGCTGAGCATTATATGGGGTGGGAAAACGAAACGATTGCCGGTCATAGTCTTGGCCATTACCTAAGCGCCTGTTCAATGATGTACCAGACTACCGGGGATAAACGCTTTCTTGAGAGAGTTAATTATATAGTGGGAGAGCTTAAATTTCTTCAGGATGCAGATGGGAATGGTTATATCGGTGCTTTTCCAAATGGGAAAAAGATTCTGGAGAATGAGGTGGCAAAAGGAGATATCCGTTCTCAAGGATTTGACCTCAATGGTATCTGGGTCCCCTTTTATACAGAACACAAGATGATGGCAGGATTAAGAGATGCATATCATCTATGTGGAAACTCAGTTGCCCTTGAGGTTGAAAAACGCTTTGCCGACTGGCTGGATGGGATTGTTTCTCCCCTTAATGATGAACAGGTACAGAAAATGCTTCGCTGCGAACACGGTGGAATAAGTGAAACACTTGCTGATCTTTATGCAGATACCAAAGACCAAAAATACCTCAGAATTTCGAAAATATTCTATCAGAAAGCTATTCTCGATTCGCTAAAAGTGGAGAAGGATATCCTCCCCGGAAAACACTGCAATACAAATATTCCCAAATTAATTGCCTTGTCATGTATTTATGAACTCACGGGAGATACAACTGACCGTAAGGCAGCTGAATTTTTCTGGCAGACTGTCGTTAATCACCATTCATATGTTACCGGGGGAAATGGGAATGAAGAATATTTTGGTCCTGAAGATAAACTCAGGAACAGGCTCGGCGAAGGCACAACCGAGACGTGCAATGTCTATAATATGCTTAAGCTTTCAGAACATCTTTTTGAATGGAAAGCTTCTGCCCGAGTTGCGGATTTCTATGAAAGAGCCCTGTTTAATCACATCCTCTCCTCTCAGAATCCGGTAACGGGAAATGTGACTTACAATCTTTCACTCGAGATGGGCGGATTTAAAGATTTTCAGGATCCTTACTCTTTTACATGTTGCGTGGGGACAGGTATGGAAAATCATTCAAAATATGGAAAAAACATTTTTTATCATAATGATAATGAATTATTTGTATTTCAATTTATAGCATCAGAACTTACCTGGAAGGAAAAAGGTATTATCCTTGCACAGAAAACCTCTTTTCCTGATGAGCAGGGGTCACAAATTGAATTTAAATGCGAAAAACCTGTCAAACTCGCTCTGCAGGTTCGCTATCCCTCATGGGCCAGGAATGGCATTGAGATTAATGTGAATGGCAGACGCAAAAGTGTGAGTAGCCAGCCCGGCAGCTTTATTCAGATTGAAAAAACCTGGAAAACCGGAGATAAAGTGGAGATAAATATTCCATTTTCACTGCGTCTGGAACCGATGCCCGATGACAGCAACAGGGTGGCGGTGATGTATGGTCCGCTTGTACTTGCCGGAGATCTTGGATCCGTAACCGATTCTTTATCGAATGACGCTATGTACGTCCCGGTTATGATGACGAACAACCGTGATCCTTCAACATGGATGAAACCTGTTGAAGGAAAACTAAATACTTTCATTACAGTTAACACAGGCAAGCCGCGTGATATTGAACTAAGACCTTTTTATGCCATATACAATAGACGGTATTCAATCTACTGGGATATTTTCAATCGCGTTCCAGGCACATGAGGGTAATAAGGCGGGACCGGTTTTCGGGGTAAGGACAATTAGATAATAAACAAAATTCCGGAAATGAACTTAGGATGCAAGAATATGCTCCAGGAAAATCTTCAATCCTATTGCAATCAACATCAGGCCTCCTATTATTTCAACTTTGTTTCCAAGCCTCTTACCTGCTGATTTCCCGATTCTTATTGCTATCATGGATGCCAGAAACGTCACAAGACCTATAAGAATTCCTGCTCCCCATATCTTCACATCCAGTAAAGCAAAACTTATTCCTACGGCAAAAGCATCGATACTGGTCCCTAGTGCGATAGTAAAAAGAACAAGTGTGCTTCCGTAATCTTTTAGCGTTTCATCTTTTGACTTTTTAATTCCTTCAAATATCATTTTCATTCCCAGGAAAGAAAGTAAGCCTAAAGCAATCCAATGATTTGTTGCCTTCAGAGTATCAGAAATAATTGATCCCAGAAAATATCCTGCAACAGTAAGACCGCCCTGAAATACAGCCAGAACAATTGCAATCCATGTTGCCTGGCGGAAGAGTATCCTGCTCCTGATAACTCCATATGATATCGAAACGGCGAATGTGTCGAATGATAAACCAAGGGCAATAACCAAAATTGCAAAATAGTCCATGGAGCAGTTATAAGTTCGCAAATATAATATAAATCATCACTCAAAAAATTTTGAAATTCATTGTATATATTTGAGCGCTATAAGTTATATATCCATGAGAGCAGTAATTCAGCGGGTAAGCAGGGCATCAGTTACAATCAATAATAAGATCAAATCGGAAATCGGAATTGGATTACTTGTTCTTGCAGGAATTGAAGAAGCTGATGATAATACAGATATTGAATGGTTGTGCAGTAAAATAGTACAGCTCCGGATATTTGATGACAAAAACGGAGTAATGAATCTTTCTGTTCTTGATGCAGGAGGTGATATCCTCGCAATAAGTCAGTTCACACTTCATGCAAAAACGAAAAAAGGAAACAGACCGTCATATATGCGTGCTGCCTGTCCGGATGTTGCAATTCCATTGTATAACAGATTTGTGATGCGTCTCTCCCAACTCATGGGGAAAGAGGTCAATACCGGGGAATTTGGTGCTATGATGCAGGTAGAATCTGTTAATGACGGACCCGTCACAATAATTATTGATACCAAGAAAAAGGAATGACCATGACTGCTGATAAATCCGAAGAAAAGAGTTTCAAAAAATCTGTACTTCTTGTTTCGACTTTTACTGCTTTCCTGACTCCGTTCCTCACTTCTGCAGTTAATCTCGCTCTGCCTTCAATAGGTAAAGAACTCCATGCCAATGCTATCAGTCTGGGCTGGGTAATCAGCAGTTTTATTTTAACATCAGCCATTTTTCTTTTACCATTTGGGCGTCTTGGGGATATAATCGGCAGAAAAAAGATTTTTTCTTCTGGGATTTTGCTGTTCACCATATCAACTTTTCTGATAATATTCTCCCACAGCATCATCTCGCTGATAATTCTCAGGATCTTCCAGGGTTTTTCCAGCGCCATGATTTTTGGCACAAGCATGGCAATTCTAACATCTGTTTTTCAACCGGGAGAGAGAGGAAGAGCTATAGGTATAAATATTACAGCAACCTATCTTGGGTTATCTCTCGGACCTGTAATCGGGGGAGTGCTTACTCATTATCTCGGATGGAGAAGTATTTTTGCATTTCTTGTTCCTTTTGGCATTATCTCGCTGATTCTGATTCACAGGAAAATAAAAACTGAATGGGCAGAAGCCGTTGGTGAAAGATTTGACTGGCGAGGATCTGTAATATACGGGATAGCTCTTGCATCTTTTATGTGGGGGTTTTCTAAGCTCCCTTCTTCACTGGGATGGCTATGCATTACGATTGCAATACCGATGGTTGTTGTTTTCCTGATTTTTGAGAATAAAGTCAGTAATCCGGTCTTTGATATACGGCTTATAATTAGAAACAGAGTCTTTGCTTTCTCTGGAATGGCCGCACTTATTAATTATTCTGCAACCAGTGCAATTGGCTTTTTTATAAGCCTTTACCTGCAATATCTTAAAGGCCTTGATGCCAGAACAGCCGGGCTGATAATGATATCTCAGCCAATCGTTATGACACTTCTGTCTCCTGTTGCTGGGAAATTATCTGATAAAAAAAATCCTGGTGCCATAGCTTCGATCGGTATGGGAATTACCGCATTAGGACTGATATTACTATGCTTCATCACAGAGGCAACTTCTGATTATTTTATTGTGTTATTGCTGTTGCTCATGGGAATCGGGTTTGGTCTCTTCTCGTCTCCAAACTCAAATGCAATAATGAGCTCTGTTGAAAAACGGTATTTAGGAGTAGCCTCAGGGGTTGTAGGGACAATGAGGATGGTTGGCCAGATGATGAGCATGGGTATTGCCATGATGCTCATTTCATTATATATTGGGAAACAAACGATTAATCCTGCAACTTACCCCGGGCTGATTTCCGCAATGAGAACAGGTTTTGTGATTTTTTCAATATTATCCGTACTTGGAATTTTTGCTTCTCTTGCCAGGCATAGTAAACTCACTTAAATGGCTGTTTCTGAATAGATGTTTCTATTCTGAACTCTCCGACAGACCCTGGCTGCCAGTATCAAGAACAAATTTCCAGCTCCCGTCAGCCTGCTTTTGCCATATCGTTACATATGTCCCTTTTTTAATCTCTCCGGTCGACTTGTTAGTATTGGTGTGAATGCCATAGGTATACCCAAGATCTCCGCTCTCAGATATTTTTTCATACAATGGTTCCCAGCTAAGAATAAAAGAAGAATCACTCTTAACGGCAAATCGATCTTCCAGCATCTTTTTGCCTTTGGCGGGGTAGGAATTGTTACGAAGAATTACCCCGTCATCTGCTATGTAAAACAAAAATGCCTTATGCATTCCTTTTTTGACTGACATAGCAGAAAAATCCCTATCTGTTTGAAGTAAAATACCTTCAGTCTGATTTTTATGGTTTTTTGAACAACTTAATATTCCAATTAAAATAATTATGAGAACAAAAAGCATTATATTAACCCCGTTCTTTTTTTCCATAGCGATGTAATTTATTAAATATTAAAACTAATTACATGACAAAACTATATCAAAAACTGATTAAATTATGTCCTTCGGAAACCGAAATTAAGAAGGGACTTAAAAAAGTTTCCTCATCAGTTACGGATGTCCCTGATAAACATCTTCTGATGAGTCTTTTAAACCTGATAGATCTTACCAGTCTTAATACTGCCGATAATAAAAGTCATATTATACATTTTACAGGCAAAGTGAATAGTTTCTCCGGCCGTTTTTCAAATATTCCCAATGTTGCTGCTATATGTGTATTCCCAAACTTTGTTTCAGTTGTAAAAGAGAAACTTACTGCCAGGAATGTTAAGATCGTGTCTGTTGCAGGCGCTTTTCCTACCTCTCAGACATTCAGAAGTATTAAGGTCACAGAATCTAAAATGGCCGTTGAGGCTGGAGCCGACGAAATTGATATGGTAATTCCTGTTGGCGCTTTTCTCGGAAATGATTTTGCTTCGGTGGCCGATGAAATAAGGGAAATCAAAGGAGCTATCGGTGGTAAACAACTTAAGGTTATTGTCGAATCGGGACTTTTAGGTAATTTTGAAAATATCTTCAGGGCTTCAATGATCGCAATGGATGCAGGAGCAGACTTTATTAAGACATCAACGGGTAAAACCGCTGTTTCCGCTACTCCGGAAGCTGCATTCGTAATGTGCCGGGCAATTTCAGATTTTTATTCAGAAACAGGGATAAAGGTCGGCTTTAAAGCAGCGGGAGGAATAGTTACTCCGGCCGATGCAAATAGTTATTATCAAATTGTTAAACATTGCCTCGGTGAGGAGTGGCTCAATAATTCCCTTTTCAGAATTGGTGCAAGCAAATTAGCTAATAATATTCTTTCTGAAATTTCAGGTTGCCCAAGTAACCATTTTTGAGAACCGGTCATCAGGGTTTTTTGATTTATCTCTTGTAATTATCATTACTTTTGTGTTTTGAATTGGCCAGAATGATGATAATTCCCTGTTCAGAATTACAGCAAGATACTGTAACGCGTAAAACTGTTTCCAGTCAGGACTCTGCGCATGTAAACCACGATTATTTATCGAATGAGTTATCAATCCTGCCGAAAGATTCCGTTAAGCACAGATCCATAACTGTCCATGAGAATACGTCAATTGATTATGCTGATACGACTTCTGTTTGTACCAGGAACAGCATTGCAGATGTGACATTTTATAATTTTAATAATTTCATTTTTAGAATTGGATATGGATCTTACAAGCAATTCCCGTTCATCTTTACTGAAAAAGTCAGGCAGCGACAGACTGAGGAAAAAACATTGCTTATAAAACATCTTAAGACAGGAAACGATCTGCCGTCAAATCCCCTTCACGCTGACTGGATGATTCTGATCATCCTTGTTGCAGCTTCTTTATTTTCTTTAGTCAGAAAGGCATCCGGCACCCTGTCGCCCGTTTTTTCCAGGTTTTTTGTTTTCAGGGGAATAAATGATCCAGTTTCCAGAGATGCTGGCGGATTGTTTCATTGGCAATCAACTATTCTGAATCTTATTTCATTTCTTATAATAGGGCTATTTGGCTATTCTGCAGCTTCGTACTATGGCTTTATCCCCGCTGGGTACAAGGGAATAACCATATGGTTAATAGCCGTGGGAATAATCAGTTTGGCAATTACACTAAGGCATATTACCTGCGTAATAACAGCCATCACTAGTGAAGAGAAGGAGGTATTCATGAAATACCTGATTGGCATTTACCAGTCTTACAGATATGGGGCGATTTTTCTTTTTTTCATTATTATCCTGATGTCATATACCAGAATCCTGCCGGTNNTAAACAGGAATATTTCAATATTCTATTTGATTTTATACCTTTGTGCGCTGGAAATTCTGCCTGTTTTGATAGTAGTAAAGTATTTTACAGGTCTAGTTTAGATTGGCTTGGGTTACTTTGGAAGTTGAACTTAAACTGTAAAGAGTTGAAAATAAAGAAGATTTTAGTATCGCAGCCAGAACCCCTGAATCCGAAATCCCCATATTTCGAACTGGCAAGAAAATACAATCTAAAAGTTGATTTTAAGCCTTTTAATCAGGTTGAGGGTGTTTCATCAAAAGATTTCCGTCAGCAAAAAATCAATATACTTGACTTTACTGCGGTCATCTTTACAAGCAAAACCGGGATCGATCATTTCTTCAGAATATGCAATGAGCTCCGTACGGTGGTGCCGGATACAATGAAGTATTTCTGTATTACTGAGAATGTTGCATTTTATCTTCAGAAATACATAGTTTACAGAAAACGCAAAATCTTTCATGGGAAAGCCAAATTTCAGGATCTGATTGATGTAATAATCAAACACCGGGAAGATAACTTCTTTGTCCCTCTTTCTGAGCCTCATAATGCTGAAATCCCTGAGTCGCTTGATAAAAATGGCATCAAGTACACAATTGGAACTCTTTACAAGACAATTAGCTCTGATTTTTCGAATTTAAAAGAGTTCGATTATGATATTCTTGTCTTTTACAGTCCTTCAGGAATAAAATCTTTAAAAGAAAATTTCCCGGGGTTTATTCAGGGGGATATTAAAATTGCCGCATTCGGACCAACAACAGCCTGTGCCGTTGAAAGCGAAGGACTGAGACTCGACATAAATGCCCCCAATCCCAAAGCCCCGTCAATGACAATGGCTCTTGACGATTTTCTTAAAGAATATAATAAAAATCTTAGATAGTTTTCACCTACTGACTTACCCAAAAGCTATTAAAGGTCGTTCAGTAAGGCTTTAAGGATAAGTTGCTTTTAATGAATACCATCAGGGAGACATTCGATAAGTCTGAAAGGCTCTGCAGCAGAAAAATCATAGAAACGCTGTTCGAAAACGGAAACATTTTCTACAATTCTCTCTTTAAAGTCGTCTGGGACAAATGTCAGAATCCCTTACCTGCTCCCGCACAGATTGCTTTCAGTGTGTCAAAAAGAGGCTTCAGGCTGGCGGTCACCAGAAACCTTATCAAGAGAAGACTTAGGGAAGCGTACCGGAAAAACAAAAAAACTCTTTACGATCATCTTACATCGCAAAACATTCAGATTGTTTTGATTGTTATCGTGAAAGGGAATACTGTTCATGATTATATAACAATTGAAAAAACAATGAAGCAGGTGATAAACAAACTTATAATTCTCACCAGTCTGAAGTTGGAAACGGGAAGTCGGGAGACAAAATAATAATATTACTTATAACTTCTGACTCCCGTACCCGGACTTCAGACTGATGAGTTACCAAATATGTTAAAAATGTCTTAATTGTTTCTTAATCAAAATGCTTCCCGATTATTCTTATTAATTTTGCCGTTCTAAATTAAACAATGCTGGTTATGAAAAAGGTGCGTTATGGCAGGCTGATAGTTGTATTTTCAATCTTGCTTGTTGCGGGAATAAGTACTGGCTTCCTGGTCACTCAGGAAACAAGGGATTTCAGAATTGCTAAAAATCTGGACATATTTTTCTCTCTATTCAGGGAGCTGAATACTTTCTATGTGGATACGATTGATCCTGACAAACTGATTAAAGCAGGGATGGACAATATGCTTAAGACTCTTGATCCATATACTGTTTACTTTCCCGAATCTGAGGCTGATGAATTTGCAATTTTGACAACCGGAAAATATGGTGGAATCGGATCACTGGTTAGAAATTCAGGCGATTATGTTGTTATAAGTGAAGTATATAAAGGATTTCCCGCAGATAAAGCCGGAATTAAACCTGGAGACATTTTAAAAAAAGTTGATGGTTCATCTCTCAGAGGATTACCAACTGATAAAGTAAGTGAAAAACTTAAAGGAAATCCGGGAACGGAGATAAATGTTACAATTGATAGGAATGGAAAGGAAACGGATTATCTTCTTAAACGTGAAAAGATAGCCATGCCACCGGTTCCTTACTATGGTATGTTAGATTCCAAAACGGGATATATCCGGTTTACCAATTTTACTCAAAACTGTATTGATGATGTAAAGGCCGCACTTATTGCATTAAAAAATAATGACGCTCAACAGATTATCCTTGACCTGCGTGGAAACCCGGGCGGATTACTTACTGAAGCCGTTGAAATAGTAAATCTTTTTGTTGCAGAAGAAAATGAGGTTGTTTCCACAAAGGGGAAAGTCAAACAGTTTGATGAAAATTTTAAAACCGTAAAACAGCCGGTGGATGATAAAATACCTCTTGCAATAATAATCAACAGAAGTTCAGCTTCAGCTTCTGAGATAGTAGCCGGAGCAATTCAGGATCTCGACAGAGGTGTAATTGTCGGCCAGAGATCATATGGAAAAGGTTTGGTTCAGATAACGCGGCCTTTAAGTTACAATACTCAGCTTAAGGTTACTACTGCGAAATATTACATACCAAGCGGAAGGTGTATTCAGGCCCGCGATTTCTCTCACCCTAATGAAGATGGAAGCGTTGGAATTATTCCTGATTCTTTGATATCCGAATTTAAAACTAAAAACGGGAGGATTGTTAAAGACGGCGGAGGCATTACACCTGATATTGAAATATCACCGGAACCTCTGAGCCAGATATCTTCAGAACTTTTCCTCAGGAATTACATATTTGATTTTGCCACAAACTATTACTGGTCTCATCCCGATATTAAATCTCCTGAACAATTCAAATTCACTGATCAGGACTATAACGACTTCAAAACATTTCTTCGGAATCGGAAATTCAATTACAAAACAAGTAGTGAGGAGTCTCTTAATGAACTCATAGCCAATGCCAAAAAAGAAAAATATTATGATATTCATAAGGACTTGTTTAATGACCTGGAAAAAGACATTACCCATAGTATGGATCAGGATCTTACAATGTTCAGAAGTGAAATAATCGATCTTCTTGAAGATGAAATTGTAAGTCGTTATTTCTATGAAAACGGGGCAATCGCTTATACTATAAAAAATGACGAACAGGTTTTAAAGGCCCGTGATATATTAAATAATAAGGAAGAGTACATCTCAATACTTAAAGGAACTGCCGGATCGATTCTGGTCACAAGAAAAAATGATCAGACCGGTATTAAGCCGGATAAGCTAGAAAAAAGGAAAATCATGGAACCTATGTAGTCTTTTTGGATTAATCCTTTACGACCCTTTGAGAATGCCTTTTGTAACTTTGTGGTTAAATTCTTTTACTATTTCCAAATATGTGAATCATCCTCAAAAATCTCTTTCTTCCAGACCGGCAGATTTTCTTTTATGAGTTCAACGGTTTTACTGCAGGCCTGCATTGCCTGATGCCGATGACCTGCTGAAACAAAGACCAGAAGAGATATCTCGCCAGCTTTGACAATTCCGGTTGAATGAATTATGCTGATTGATTTCACCTCGCTGAATTCCGATAAGATTGTCTTCTTGATCTTCTCTGCCTCAGCATTAACCAATTCTTTATATGCTGAATATTCTATTGCTTTAACTTTTTTGCCCTTGATCTCATCGGCCCTGACTTGTCCAAGGAAAATCATATGCCCCCCGGAATCAGTTTTCAAACCCGTTTTTTCAATAAGCCGGGATATTAACTTTTGTGATACCGGCCCTTCTGTTAAATAATTTACTTCCATGATTAGTCTTAATTTAAAGCCATGTTACCTCAACCTCCTGCAAACGGGGGCAGAAAAGCAACTTCATCTCCTGATTTAAGCAATAAATTATTGTCAGTTATTTCACTATTGATGGATATCCGAAAATTATAGTGTACAATCTCCGGAAAATCATCATTAATCCTCAGCTTAAGATCATTTATTGATTTCACATCCCGGTAGTGTTTAACACTGGTTCCTGAAACCTCCGCCAGAACACCGAAGAATAAGACTTTTACTTCCATATTTTCACTTCCTATATTTATGCCCCATTCCCCCTGAAGGGCAAACTCTCTGTATTTAAGTATAATTCAATAAATCCACAGAATTAGTCCCCCTTTAGGGGGATGGTCGCTTCGCGACCAGGGGGCATTAATTCCGAAACAGATCCCTCTTAGGGGAGATGTCCCGCTTCGGCGAGACAGAGGGGCATTTTCTAATGCGCTTCAAACCAATTGTTCCCTGTTCCCCAATCGACCTTTAAAGGCACATCCAGTTTAACGGCATTTGACATTTCATACAGAACCATTTCTTTCAGCTTTTCCAGTTCAGAAGTCGGAACTTCAAAAATTAGTTCGTCATGCACCTGAAGAATCATTTTCGATAAGAGTTTTTCTGATTTCATCCTGTCGTTTATTTTCACCATTGCAATCTTTATAACATCAGCAGCGCTGCCCTGGATAGGCGCATTAATTGCGTTTCTTTCAGCGTTCCCTCTTACCACCTGGTTCCGTGAATGAATATCACGTAAATATCGTTTACGTCCAAACATTGTTGTTACATATCCTGCATCTCTCGCTTTTTTGATGCTCTCATCCATATAAATCTTAACACCGGGATAAGAATTGAAATAACCGTCAATAAGTTCTTTTGCCTCTTTTCTCCCTATTGTCAGTCGTTCTGAGAGTCCGAAAGATGATATCCCGTAAATGATCCCAAAGTTTGCTGTTTTTGCCCTGCTGCGCATTTCACGTGTAACATCATTGATATCCACTCCGAATATTTTAGCAGCAGTAGCTGCATGTATATCATTTCCTGAAAGAAAATCGGCAATCATGCTTTTATCCTTGCTCAGATGAGCCATTAGTCTCAGCTCAATTTGCGAATAGTCAGCCGAAAGGAAAATATGGCCTTTTCCCGGAACGAAAGCTTTCCTTATTTCCCTTCCCCGCTCATCTTTTACCGGAATATTCTGCAGGTTTGGATTATTTGAACTTAGTCTGCCTGTTGCGGCAACTGCCTGGTTAAAAGAAGTATGAATCCTGCCGGTTTTCTTATCCACGAGAAGAGGAAGGGCCTCAACATATGTCGAAAGGAGTTTTTTAAGTCCCCTGTATTCCAGCACTTTATCGATAATGGGATGTTTATTTGTCAGTCGTTGCAATATCTCTTCATTGGTAATAAATTGTTTGGTTTTGGTAACCCGTGCATTTTCGTTAAGTTTCAGTCTGATAAAAAGAATGTCACCGAGCTGCTTTGGAGATGAAATATTAAACTCTGTCCCGGCCAGTGCATATATCTCTTTCTCAAGAGAGATGATATCCTCACGGAGATTTATGGTTATAGCTTTCAGATCTTCAAGATTCAATATAACGCCATTTCTTTCCATTACAGCCAGTACTCTTATGAGAGGCATTTCAATATTTTGGGCCAGATCACTTAATCCCCCGGTTTTAATCCTTGGTTCAAATACTTTCTTTAACTGGTATGTCACATCCGCGTCTTCGACTGCATACTCCATCAGCTTATCAACCGGGACAGATCTCATGTTTTTCTGACTGTTTCCTTTTTCCCCGATAAGTGATTCAATATGTACAGGACTATAACCAAGGTAAGCTTCCGATAATAAGTTCATGTTATGCCGCATATCGGGTTCCAGGAGATAATGGGCTATCATCGTGTCGAATAATGGACCCTTAACCTCAATACCATAATTCGCCAGCACCTGGATATCAAATTTCATGTTCTGCCCAATTTTAAGCGTGTCAGGATTTTCAAAAACCGGCCTGACAATTTCCAGAATGGCTTTTGTTTCTTCCTGTGATTCAGGGAAATGAATAAGGTATCCTGTACCCTTTTCCCAAGAAAAAGTCAGGGCGACAAGCTCTGCATCGAGCGGATTTATACTTGTAGTCTCACTGTCAAAGCAAAACTCTTTAAGAGAATTGATCTTTTTGACAAATTCTTTGATGTCGGAACTGTTTCCCAGAAGGGTATATGTGTGTTCAACACTTTCGATTGAGGTTTTCTTAGCAACCGGGGCAGTTGCCTCATCTCCGAACAGTGAACCCTGAGGAGAATCTTTTTGCGGAGTAAATAGCTCTTGCAGTTCCCGTGGCTTCTCCGATTTATCAATTTCCAGGAGTA
>PLML01000129.1 GCA_003141525.1 Bacteroidales bacterium | reverse complement strand
ATCGCCCATGCCAGGCGCACATGAAAAAGCCTGGCACGAAAGTGCCGGGCTTTATTTTTCGATGCCTTGACAGCTTGCCGGCAAAAGCGAATGGTTTAAAATAAGTTAAATGCCGCCACAGCAGCATTTTTTGTTTTCATTTGGACAGAGAACCCCGGTATGAAAGGGTCCAATCGAATGAAGTGAGATCAGAGCATGGCCAATCATGAAAATAGAATTTATGAATAAGGAAATTGCCAGTATGATAATCCAGTATGATACATCCAATACTTTCAATTCTCTCAATATGTAAAATGAACTATGTTTGCAAAATCTCTTTTGCATGTTATTGTGTCTATGAATTCCTTTTTCTTTCCGTTTCGGTACAACTCCCAACTTAATTCTGTCCTTTTGTCTGCAAAAACTTTAGTATTTATTGTTGAATTAACGTTTCCACCTATCCACATCAGGTCTCTGCCTGATGTAAGTCCAAAGGAGTTATTTGTTCTTCCATAGTTATATATTTTATAGGGATACAGAGACAAACCATAAACTCCATTCGATTCCCAAATTAGACGAAAGGTATCGCAAACAGGTGTCCTGCTTTTTCTATTTATTTTTATGGTAAGATCTACTAATTTGCTTAGAGGAAAGAATAGATATTTTGCATTTCTTTTAAGGTCGAAGAGCGTCATTTTATTGATTGTGACAGAATATTCTGAATTACCTATAAAACAAAAATTATAGTCATAGGCATCTTTGATTTTTCTCAATGAATATGTGAAACAACCTGAGCTGTCAGTTGAAAATTGACCAGCTTCGATTGGTTCTAATATATTATTGCTATTTACTAATCCCTGAACAATTATGTTTTTCCAGGGAATTCCCGTTTTTGTGTTTTCATCTAAAACTTTTCCTTTTATTTTTAAGGTTCCTTCAGTATTAACACATCCTATGTGCACTCCCGAAGCGAATGCAATGAAAATAAAAAATTTAATGCTAACTAAATTCGTTTTTCGCATATTGACCTATGGCCTGAAAAACAACATAAATTTAACAATTTTATCTCAATCTTTAATGTGCCCCACACCTCAAGCCTCATGCCTCACACCTCACTCCTCACATCTTCTTCCCCAGTACCCTGTGCCTTTTCCTACTCATACCTTAGCGCGTCGACAGGATTTTTACCTGCTGCTCTATATGATTGGAAACTTACTGTGAGTAATGCAATAAACAAAGCAATAGAGCCTGCCAGTGCAAATACCCACCAACCTAAGCCTATCCGGTAGGCAAAGTTTTGAAGCCATTTATTCATGGCATACCAGGCAATCGGACATGCAATTACAATTGAGATAATTACCCATATAATATACTCTCTCGACAGCAGGGAAAAAATTTCAATGGACTTTGCCCCATTTATTTTCCTTATTCCTATCTCTTTTGTTCTGCGCTCTGTCATAAATGAGGATAATCCTATAAGCCCGAGACATGAAATGATGATTGCCAGGAAAGAGAAATAACCAAATATCTTACCCATTCTTTGTTCTGTCCGGTACAGATTATTATAATCATCATCAAGAAAATGAAATTCAATGGGTAGTCCGGGATTAAATGATTTAAAAGTCTTCTTAATAGATTCAACAGTTGAAGTTATTTTATCACGTTTCATTTTGATATAGAAATTGTTAGACGCACCTATTTGCATAATGAGTGGTCCAATTTTGTAATGTAACGATTGAATGTGAAAATCTTTTACTACTCCGATAATCTTTAATTTAGATCCACCGGGAGATGTTATTGTTTCCCCGATTGGATTCTTAAAATCAAGGATTTCTACTGCTTCTTCATTTATCACTATTGCAGTATTGTCAGTAGAAAATTCAGACGAAAAGAAACGGCCCTCCTTAATCTCAAGTTTATAGGTCTTGGCATAATCCACGTCAGCACCAAGCACATGAAAATAAACATCATCACTTACTTTTTTTCCTGCCCAGGTAAAACCGTTCCTGGTACCCTCATTGTAGAAAGGATTCCATGCCTTTGTTACACTCAGTATATCAGGATTGTTGCTGAGCTCTTTTTTTAAAGATTCCAGTTTTGGATCTCCAGGGCGTGTGGGAAACATAAAATAACCTATGTTGTCTTTATTAAATCCAAGTTTCTTATTTTGCATATATTTTAGCTGCGTTTCAATTACTAAAGTGCATATAATAAGCAGGATAGAAAGGGAAAACTGGAAAATAACCAGAACTCTTCTGAATCCGGCGTTACCAGGATTTTTATTAATAACACCCTTAATTATATCCAGAGGCTTTAAAGAAGACAGATAGAATGCCGGATAGCTTCCGGCCATTAAAACGGAAAACAATACAACACTGAATAAACCAATATATAAACCAGCACTTTGATAGTTCACAGTTAACTGCTTCCCTATAAGGGTATTAAAGCCGGGCAGCAACAATTCAACAAAAATCATTGCAATTACATGAGCCACCAGTACAATCATCAGAGATTCTCCTAAAAACTGGACGACTATTTTTCCTTTATTTGCTCCTGCCACTTTACGTACGCCTATTTCCCTGGCCCTTCTGGCTGATTGAGCGGTAGAAAGGTTCAAAAAATTGATACAGGCAATAATGAGAATGAAAACAGCAATGAGGCTCAAAATCCTGACATAAGTAATATCACCGGTTCCGTAATCATCTGCTAAATACTTTCCGGAAGAAAATAAATGAATCTTTTTGATGTTCTGAAGGAAAATCTCCGAGTTCGATTCTTTATTATGCTTCTTAATGAAATCCAGGATTTTTTTATCAACAATCTTACTGTCTGTCCCTTTTTTAAGTTCAATGTAAGTATTAAACCGCTCGCTCCAGCCATTTATATGGCCTCCTAAATCTGTTAACCACTCAATAGGGACTAAAAAATTAAACCGGATGTGACTATTATGCGGCATACTCTTTACAACACCGGTGACTGTTACTACATAACCACGTGATGCAAGTGTTTTGCCAATCACATCTTCGTTACCGAAGTATTTTTTTGCTGTTTCTTCTGTAATAACAATATTGTGAGGATCATTTAAAGCGGTATTTATATCTCCACGAACAAATTCGATATCAAACATTTTCAAAAAGTCCTTATCAACTGATTCAACCGTTTCTTCTATAAATTCATCTCCTTTTTTTAATGTTAATGGGTTAGGACAGCATCTCGAAGACCTTATTATTTCAGGATATTCTTCTTTCAGAGCAGCAGCTAATGCCCCGGGAGTTGGCACTATCATGGAGCTTCCTCCTCCGGAAAGATTTTGGTTTTCAATCACACGATACAGATCATCGGCATTTTTGAAATATCTGTCGTAGCTCCACTCATCCTGTACCCATAAAAGAATTAAGATAGTAGAGGCCATACCAATGGCTAAACCAATAATATTCAGAATTGAATAAGTTGCATGCCTTTTAATATTCCGGAGAGCGATTTTCAGGTAATTCCTAATCATTGTTTTTATTTGTTGTAAAGTTGTATAGTTATATAGTTGTAATTAAAGTCTTTTTACCACGGAGTTTCACGGAGTTTAAGATACTCACTCCTCATGTTCTTCCATTGAAGATTTTTAATGTGATATGCATACGCTCATCATGATAATGCCATTATTAATCAAAAAGTCTTATTCCAAATT